>CAJQKK010000027.1 GCA_905478895.1 uncultured Flavobacteriales bacterium
TGGAGGCGGTTTTCGCTACAAATCAACCATTGGACAATCCAATCATGAGGCCTTGACCTTCGTCCCAAACTTTCAATTGCAAACAGCGCCTAATCTCCTTGACCGATAAGTTTGAGACGATTGGATTCTGGAGTGCCGGGATTTGCTCCATCGCCTCTGGGAGTCGGTAAAAAGGAATCCGTGAATTAAGGTGATGAATGTGATGATAACCGATGTTGCCCGTGATCCAATGCATAACGGGCGGCAACTTAAGAAAGCTGGAAGATTCCAATGCAGAGAGCTCGTAAGCCCATTCTCCATCAGTCGTATACTGAACTCCTGGAAAGTTATGCTGCACGTAAAAGAGATAAGCTCCGAATGCGAAAGTCAATAGGTTTGGAATAAAAATGCCAAAGAGCATATTAACCGGTCCAAAACTCCATGCAAAAAGGAATAAATAAACAGCATGAAACAGAATCGCCAATAGCGATTCGCCATTTTTTCTGGGATCTGCCAGAAAAGGCTGTATGCACATGCCAAAGAGAAAAGTAAACCAATAGCCAAATAGGATTGTAAGCGGGTGCCTGAGTCTCAAATAATCTCGCTTTTGTTGCTTTGAACATGCCTCAAATCGCTTTAGAGTATAAACGGGATATGTTCCTATGCTTGGTTTGGAAATTCGTCCATTGTATTGATGATGAAAATCATGTGTCCTCCTCCAAATTTTCATGGGCGCGAGACAAAACAAACCATATGCGCGAAATAATAACTCCGCAACTTTACTGTTTTTCAAAATTGCTCGGTGCACGTAATCATGATATATAACGAACGTTCTCGTCATCATCGCGACCACAGACAAACAGGCTAGGAGCTTTAACCATATGGTCGGCACAAGAACAACCGCGCAAATTGATGCCACAAGCATTGTCCATGCGCTGATCGTCAGCCACCAGCTTTTGATCACATTCTCACGCGTAAATCTCGTGGTTGCAATGAGCAACTCAGACGGCCTGTGTGCATTGCGACTCATCTTTCTTGCAAAATTGAACGCTCCGAACTGCCATTGTTATAAAGCAGTTTGAAATGAGAATACATGGCAGCGAACATGTGTTTTTCCGATCGGTATTCAACGCCATGCTTGCGAGCAACCGCCTGAAGGATTGTAGTCAATTCTGGGTAATGAATATGACATATATGCTGAAAAAGGTGATGAATCACGTGGTGATTGAATCCGCCAAATAGATGCGTTACGAGTTTACTATTGGTCGAAAAGTCTCCTGCTGTTTTCATATGGTGCATCGACCAAGAATGTGACATAAAGCCATTTTCATCGGGAGCTGGAAAATTGGCATGCTCGCCAACATGCGTGGAGAGCAGCACCATGGTGATGGTCAAACTTGCAAAAACGGTTAGCACGAAAAAAGCGCCTACAAGGACATGCAATGAATGGTCCAGTATGCTCCATGGAATGACGACGATGTACCCAGCATAAACAGCTTTAAAGAGAAGCATTTTCATCACCTCACGCTTCGGGTACGGACGATTTTGGAATCCTCCTATTTTTTGAGAAAAAATATCTTTGAAATCGCGGTATACAACCCATCGAAAAATATAGACCATGTATACAATCGGCATATAAAACCACTGAAATCGGTGAAAAGATCGGTGTTGATCATTCGGGAAAATCTTCACCACACTGGATTGCTGAATATCCGAATCATAATCCATGATGTTCGGATAGAGATGATGAGCGCCTACATGCCGATTTTTCCAATTGAACGAATTGGTCCCAAGCAAATCAAATACATGCAGAAACCAACGGTTGAACTTGCGTGTTTTGAATAGGGCATTGTGCGCAGCATCATGGCCCACATTCAAACCCAGAAAAACACCCCAAACTCCGATCACAGCATACCAAATAAACAAATAAGTAACATTCGATGATCCGAGAAGCATAGCCGCATAAAGACCAAAGTAGACAACGAACATGATGACCACTTTGAAATGCATCCTTTGATCCCCAAATCGCTCTTTGCCGGTCCGAGTAAAATATTTTTTGACCTCCTGCCTGAGATCCGAAAGAAATTCATTCTCCTCCGGAAGAAATCTAATTTGATTGCTTTCTGTATTCATTTCTTAGGATGCTTAATGAAGAAGTAAATTTCCAAGTCTGCATAAGGATGAGTCTTCGATGCATACTCCGTGTAGCCGGCAAATTGATACAATCGTCTCACCCTAGGCAACGTCGTCTCTAAGCATATCGGAAGCTTCAAATTCGAGGCAATTTCTTGCATGCCTTGATGAATGTCGAAAATTGCTTTTGTGCCTTTGACCGACCTATCTGTGCCAACCAAAAAACCAACCATTGCCTGCTTCGGTCTTGTTGAAGAAATCATCTTTCGATATCTCAATAACCTGTATACACTTAAGAATCCGGAGTGCCTTAAGACAAGCTTAAATTTCCGAAGCGCATTTTGCTTGCTCCTCCGCGAATCGCTGATATCGTAAAAAACAACTGCGCCATTGTTATCATCCGACAAGTAAACACCATCCTTATCAGCGCCTTCATAAAAGAGAACTTCAAGTGCCAAAACCTTACCCAATTCACTCTTCTGCTTCAGCACCCAATGTATTCCCAGGGAGTCCTTGAGTGCTTCCGTCAGAATTTGACGTGCACGATCGATCTCTTGTATTTTGTTCGCGCGTTTCAATGGTAAAAATTTATGACATCGAAAATGAGCAACCCTTGGGAGTGGCCCGATTCGGATCATTCGACCTCAGAAGCTTTGGATACACTTCATATCTGACCGAGGCAAAAAACAAATGTCGATGTCAACAAGGAGGCGCACTTAAAAGTAAATTTCCCCATCAAATAAAAATAAGGGTTAGTGAGCCCAATGGCTCACGGTGAAGTTAGCTACCGTTCGAGAATCGAATGGTGACTTTTGTTACAGCCGGCCTCATTTCACAGTTCAATCTTACCAAACGACCGAAAATAATGGGCATTTTTCTCCAGAAACATGTCCAAAATTCATTCGTTTTAATGATCAACGATTTGAGTAAACTCAAAATGAACTTCAGCTGGAGTTGGCGTTCTGCCTCCTCAATCCAAATACCATTCAAGCACCCTCACAGCATCGTCATACCCCTTGGCAACGGTGGCTTTGTATCCACGCATTTCAAGCGTGTGTTGCCACTCCTTTTGGCTCGGACTTACTCGACCTCCTGAATCCGGTCATCAGTCGCATCAAATTAAGCCCATTAACACCGCAAAGCTGCAAATTATCCGATGACCGAAGGAAAGTCTGTGCAACCGGCTGTTCGCATGCCTTCCAAGGATTGGCGAAAATCATCGCTGAGCAAGCTTCCGCCTTTCCGATGGCAGAATGGGCAGGACATCAAGTCCCCATCCGTATCCACATACACCATCTTGTTCCCTGCAGCAAAGCAGCCTAGTTTTCGCTGATAGTACTCATGGTAAACCACCAGGGGATGGTCTTTGTATGCCTCAGCGTAGGTGTAATCCAGCAACGCTTGCTCCAACACGGCTTGGTGTTGAGGCATGAGCAGTACATCCTTCATGGCGTAGTGGCCTACGGCCTTAGGCTCAATCCATTGCACAAACCCAACCCCCAAACTCTTCGCCATCTCCATGAACGCATCGATGTACTCCCGTGTGGCATTTTCTCGGGTCACGCACGTTGAAATCGCTGTCAGAAACCCTTCATCCAAAGCGTGCTTCACCGCCGTGATAGCATCGCGGAAAGATCCTTGTACCCCTCGAAACTGATCGTGCAACAAGGCGTCGTGGTGGTCGATGCTCACCACCACCCCGTGCGCTCCAGCACTGCGCAATTCAGCAGCGTTGGTCGCGCTAAAATTGAATCCCGATGTCAAAATCCAAAACTGCGATTTCGACTTATAGCGCCTGATGGACTCCGCCATCTCTCGGGTCCGCACCATCGGCTCCCCGCCGGTGAAGGCGATGTTGGTCGCGCCGATGGACTGCAAATTCTCGATCATGCGGTTGATGTCTTCAGGACCGATTACTTCCTTCTGGTTGAGGTTATCCCATTCAAAGCAATGCTCGCACTTGAGCGGGCATTTCTTGGTCACAGAAAGGAATACGACCGCTAATTCATGGCCACCGGAATTGTGCGGGACGAGGCGGTTCAACTCCCCTTTCAGGAAAGGAACGTGCAGGGGTGAAGTGTTGGCTGGAATGAACAATCGCCAATGGCTTCGGCCGGCGACCCTGACGAGTTTCTTGACCCGATTCCCACCTGTCACGAGCGCGCGGTGCTCCTTCAATCGAGCAATCACCGCACGAATCCCGGAAGGCGTGCGGTACGCCTGCACCGCCGTCCAAACATTGATGGCTTGCTGGCGCAGTCGGATCAGCCAGGCCTCGGTTCCATGCACCATTCGGTGCGGACTGCTGGACCGAATCGCATCGTAGTCCACGTCCAACGGCTGGATTGCTTTTTGAGCGGTGGGTTCTACACTCATGGCGTGAATCCTGCGATGTCGTTGAACCGTTCTTTCGCAAAGCGGGCGAAGTATCCGGGTTCCTTGAATTTGCGCAATTCCAGCATATTGGCTGTGCCTTTGTATTCGCGAATGGGTTCATAGTAACCGCATGTATGCAAAAACACGCTGTGCGCGGTGCCCGGCTCAGGAGCGGGAAGGGCTTGAAATCGCAAGGTCGCATCGGCCCCGACAAAAAGCCGCTCGAGGTAGTCGTCGTCCACTTCCAAAAGATGAGAAGCGACATCCCGCCCCTGTTCGTCTTCTGCACTCAAGAGAGCCAAAGAAGTTTTGGAAAGGCCCGGCTGCTCAGAATAATCAATGGCTGCATAATCCAATTCCCAGAAGTGATGCCCTGCAACCAACCGAACTTCCAAGGCACCTCCATCAACTTTCGAGAGATCCAATGGCACGACTTCACTTCGAAAAGCATATGGTCCGGGGAGGTTGACCCAGTGAACGGTCTCCCAGTGCCCATCTCGGCGAAGCTGCACCTCGAGCATTTGACCTTGGTCTTTGAGCCACTGCGTTTTCTGTTCGACTGTACGGTTGCGCTGATGCTCCACATAATCTTCATACCGGTTGCCAAACAAGCTCATGAAGGATTCATACATCATCCCCGACCACACCGTGTTCTTCACGTGCAAAACCAAATGTGCCTCGGCCGCACCTTCTGGGTTTTCAAAACCGAACGAAATGGAACTGAAGTTTTCCTTGTCCTCACACTCAGCGGTAAAATCGTACGCAATGCCATCGCGTGCGGCAACGAGGGCGCCGCAATTTGTTCCCTGGTCCGTAACGGCTTCCGCAGGCAAGTGTGGTGCGGCAAACAAAATGGGCGTACCTGTGGGCGTCATCAAAACTTCCACGTCCGCCGGGTGCTCCACACATTCGAGGACAGCGAGGTCCGTGTATTGGCGCTCCCTCATCTCATTGGCAACACGCAGTTCAAATGTACCATCAACCGGCTCAAAACCCGGCAGTGGCATGAAATCATGACGCGCCATATTTTCTGTAACCGAACCACTGAACACCTCTCCCATGAACCGCTCGCCCTCGCCATCTTGAATGTAAATAAACGGACACGACAAAAAGGGCAGAATGGCCAGCGTAGCTGCCCCAACCGCAGCAATCCCCCCTCCAAGCTTCCTAAATAATCCCGCTGACCAGCTGTGTTCGAGGACATCCAGCTGATATATATCTTTAATCCGAATCTCGACGGGCGCGCCCTCAATAGGCTCTCCTTCCTCATGAACCACCTCGGTGGCGTCAATCCGTATCTCAAAGATTCGCCCCGGCCCATCGAAGTCTGCTCGACCGTTGTGCGGCTTGTAGCGATTCATCTTAGGAGTGTATCGATAAGACCGACTCGCGTTGTTCGCTGATACGGCCTTGTAAATGCCAACTATCGCCTCCCGATCTCGGTCATACATCCAGTAGTTAAGCTGAAAAGGATCCTGTCCTGGGGGCGTAACGAATACATCGTACAATGCAGGCGTTTGTATCCTGCTCAATGCCATTTCAACATCGCCTGAATAATGCTTTGTTGCGCGGAAATACGAACCACAAGCCGCAGAAAAAAGGGCAATGGATAACAAAATAAGGGGCAAATAGAGTCTATTCATAGTCATATCACAAGGACACCATAAAGAGCGAGAAAGACTAATTCATCCGTAAAAAAAAAGGAATGGGCATAAAAAGAGACTCCGAAGAGTCTCTTTAAGGTAGCCCGTAGGGGGCTATCAACTATGAAGCAATGACAGGCCTTTCAGAGCCTTTCAAATTGTTGTTGTTCCCATTGTTGTGCCAAATGGAGGCGGTTTTTTGGGAGTGGGTGGTGCGGGGCTTGTG
>CAJQKK010000028.1 GCA_905478895.1 uncultured Flavobacteriales bacterium
CAAAAATTAGTCGCCGATTTAAAGAGGCGATCTTCGGACCTGACAAGGCGTTGGAACGCCGTCCTTATGGACCAGGACAGCACGGCAACACCCGCCGTCGGAAGAAAGAATCAGAGTACTCTGTGCAATTGGCTGAAAAGCAAAAAGCAAAGTACACATACGGCATCTTGGAGAAGCAGTTCTCCAACATGTTCAAGCAAGCCAATGCTCGCCAGGGCATTACGGGAGAGATCTTGCTCCAATTCTGCGAGAGCCGATTGGACAATGTGGTTTTCCGTCTTGGATTGGCGAACTCGCGTCGAGGGGCGCGTCAGTTGGTATCTCACCGTCACATTATGGTCAATGGTCATTTGGTGAACATCCCATCCTACCGATTGCGTCCAGGAGACGTGGTAGCGGTCCGGGAGAAGAGCAAATCATTGGCATCCGTCACTAGCGCATTGAGCGCTGCTCCAAAACGATTGGAGTGGTTGGATTGGAATGTTCAGAACATGTCTGGAACATTCATCAGTGTCCCATTGCGTGACCAGATTCCTGAGAACATCAAGGAATCACTCATCGTCGAATTGTACTCGAAGTAAACCAAATCCTTTCAGCAAATGGCTATTCTCGATTTTCAGAAACCAGACAAGGTCATCATGTTGGACTCTTCAGAGTTCAATGGCCGATTTGAATTCCGACCCCTCGAACCCGGATTTGGAATTACTGTAGGCAACGCGTTGCGACGCATCATGCTCTCCTCACTTGAAGGCTATGCCATCACGAGTGTGAAGATTGATGGTGTTGAGCACGAGTATTCCACGATCAAAGGCGTTCAAGAAGACGTAACCGAAATGATTCTGAACCTCAAGCAGGTTCGATTCAAGCGTCAAATTGAAGGGTCAGAAGGAGAAACAGTAACCGTGAAGGTTGCAGGCGGTAAATTATTTACTGCAGGCGACATCGGACAGTTCACCAGCGCATTCCAAGTGATGAATCCCGAGCAGGTGATTTGCAATATGGATGACAAGGTGAACTTGACCATGGAAATTGTCATCAGCAAAGGACGAGGCTACGTTCAAGCAGAAGACAACAAGCGCGAAGGAGCCGCCATTGGAACAATTGCCATGGACGCCATCTTCACCCCTATCCGCAACGTCCAGTACGATGTGGAGAACTACCGGGTAGAGCAGCGCACGGACTACGAAAAACTCAATCTTCAAATTGATTGTGATGGCAGCATCACACCCAAAGATGCGCTTCAAGAAGCAGCGAAGATTTTGATTCAACACTTTATGCTCTTTAGCGATGAACGCATTTCTCTCGAATTGGAGGAGCGCGTTGAAGTTGAAGAGTTTGATGAAACCAGCTTGCACATGCGCCAGCTGCTCAAGACGAAATTGAGCGATATGGACCTCAGTGTTCGTGCCTTGAATTGCTTGAAGGCAGCAGACATTGAGACCCTCGGCGAATTGGTCAGCTACAATAAGAACGACCTGTTGAAATTCCGCAACTTCGGTAAGAAGTCATTGACGGAATTGGAAGACTTGGTTGAGGGAAAGAACCTCACATTCGGAATGGATGTGAGCAAGTACAAACTCGACAAAGAGTGAAGTTATGCGGCATAATAAGAATTTTAACCACCTCGGTCGCAAGACCGCACACCGCAAGGCCATGCTTTCAAACATGGCGTGTTCTCTGATAGAGCATAAGCGAATCAATACAACCGTTGCTAAGGCGAAAGCTTTGCGGCAGTTCTTCGAACCCTTGGTCACGCGATCAAAGGATGATACGACGCACAGCCGTCGTGTAGCCTTCCGTGTTTTGGGCAACAAGTATGCCGTTACCGAATTGTTCCGTGAAGTCGGCCCTAAGGTCGCTACTCGGGATGGCGGATACACGCGAATCATTCGCACTGGAAACCGACTCGGTGACAACGCAGAAATGTGTTTGATGGAACTTGTGGATTTCAATGATGTCTATGGCACAGAGGAGAAGAAGAAGCGTTCACGTCGCTCGCGACGTGGAGGTGCAGCGAAAGCGGCTCCTGTAGCTTCTCCGGCTGCTGAGGCTGCTGCTGAAGAAGCTCCGGCTGCTGAGGCTGTTGCTGAAGAAGCTCCGGCTGCTGAGGCTGCTGCTGACGAAGCTCCGGCTGCCGAGGCTGCTGCTGAAGAAGCTCCGGCTGCTGAGGCTGCTGCTGAAGAAGCTCCGGCTGCCGAGGCTGCTGCTGAAGAAGCTCCGGCTGCCGAGGAAGCGCCGGAAGCAGACGCGGAAGAAAAGAAAGACTAAACGTTGATCCAACGATATTGAAACGGGAGGCGCAAGCCTCCCGTTTTTTTTATGTTGAATGATTTTTGAAAACTGGGATGAAATTGGGACTTGCACCTGCCGGTCAAGCTATTTGAGCACATTATCTTTGCGCTATGGCAAAATCCCGCGACACCAAAAAACCCGCTATACTTTTACTAGCTGATGGAACCCGATTCGATGGACATGCGGCTGGAGCGATAGGGATCACAACGGGAGAAATAGCCTTCAATACAGGAATGTATGGTTATCAGGAAATTTTCACAGATCCTAGTTATCACCGCCAGATTTTGGTGATGGCCACCTCCCACATTGGGAATTATGGCGTGCACGATGCGGAAGTGGAATCTGAACGAGTTCAGATTGCAGGGTTGGTGACAAAAAACTTCTCTTCAATCGCGAGTCGTGTGGGCGGTGCTGGCACTCTACAGGACTATATGGTCCGGGACAGTGTGGTTGGGATTTGCGATTTGGACACCCGTGCTTTGGTGCGTCACATTCGACAGTCAGGTGCGATGAATGCCATCATATGCAGTGACGGAACCGACGAGGGAGAATTGAAAGAGATGCTCGCCGATGTGCCGTCTATGGAAGGCATGGAACTCAGCAGTGAAGTCACTTGTGCTGAAGTGCATGACGCCCCAGCGCTTGGTGTGGCCAAGTGCAAAGTGGCCTTGCTCGACTTGGGGGTGAAGACGAATATCGTGCGATGCCTGACGGAGCGAAGTTGTGACGTTCGGGTGTTCCCTATGTCCACTTCGGCCGATGAGATGCTGGCTTGGTCACCTGACGGTATTATGCTTTCCAATGGTCCTGGCGATCCGGGGGCAATGGAGCAAACGATCGAAACGGTGAAGGCATTGGTCGCTTCGGGTAAGCCAACTTTCGGCATTTGTTTGGGGCATCAAGTTTTGGCGCTGAGCCAAGGATTGAAGACTGTAAAGATGTTCAATGGCCACCGCGGAGTGAATCATCCCATCAAAAATTTGATCACGGGAAAAGCAGAAATCACTTCTCAAAATCATGGCTTCGTGGTCGATCGGGCGTCGGTTGACGCAAATGCAGGGGTCGAAGTAACCCACATTCACTTGAATGATGAGACCGTTGCGGGTATTTCCTTAAGAGGGCTGCCGATATTCTCTGTGCAATACCACCCAGAAGCATCAGCAGGCCCTCACGACAGCCGTTACCTCTTCGATCAATTCGTTGAGAGCATGACGCGTGTGGAGGTCCTCGCTTGATTGTGTACCTTCGCGTCGCGGTACACCCCCGTCTGGAAATGTCCCAGGCCGTGCCATTCGCACAACACCAACTATTTACAGATTACAATGAGCTACATTGATCACGTTCAAGCCCGCCAAATCCTTGATTCACGAGGCAATCCTACCATTGAAGTTGATGTCATTACGGGTGACGGTTCAATGGGCAGAGCGGCGGTTCCTTCAGGAGCATCAACAGGTATTCACGAAGCGGTTGAATTGCGCGATGGTGGAGAAGAATGGATGGGGAAAGGGGTGACACAAGCGGTAAAGCATGTCAACGAGCTTTTGAGTGATGAACTCAACGGTTTCGATGTGTTTGATCAGCGAGCCATTGACCAAATTATGATTGATTTGGACGGAACGGCAAACAAAGGGAAAATTGGGGCGAATGCCATCTTAGGAGTTTCCTTAGCCGTAGCGCACGCAGCAGCGGACTGCGCGGGCCAGCCGTTGTACCGATACGTAGGCGGAGTCAATGCGCATACCTTGCCTGTACCCATGATGAACATCCTCAATGGAGGTTCACATGCTGACAATAAAATTGACATCCAAGAATTCATGGTGATGCCTGTCGGTGCGGAAACGTTTTCTGATGGATTGCGCATGGGCACAGAGGTGTTTCATTCCCTGAAAAAGGTGCTGCAGAAACGAGGGCATTCGACCAATGTAGGGGACGAAGGTGGATTTGCTCCCAATTTGGGATCCAACCAGGAAGCCATTGAAGTCGTGATTGAAGCGGTCGAGAAGGCGGGCTACCGTCCCGGGGATGATTTGTTGATTGCATTGGATGCCGCAGCCTCCGAGTTTTACAATGGAGAGAGCAACCGGTACATTTTTGAATCAACAGGCGATCAAATGACGGGTTCAGAGCTTGTGGACTTTTGGAAGGGTTGGTCCGAGCAGTATCCGATTGTAAGCATCGAAGACGGATTGGCAGAGGACGATTGGGATGCTTGGAAGCAGTTAACTGACGCCGTAGGCGACAAAGTACAGTTGGTAGGAGATGATTTGTTCGTCACCAATACCCACCGTTTGGCGCGTGGGATTGAGAACAACATTGCCAATTCCATCTTGGTCAAGGTGAATCAAATTGGCACGCTCAGCGAAACCATTGATGCCGTGAGCTTGGCGCATCGCAGCGGTTACACCAGCGTCATGAGCCACCGAAGCGGTGAAACCGAGGATACGACAATCGCAGATTTGGCGGTTGCGCTCAATACCGGTCAAATCAAGACCGGATCCGCGAGCCGTTCAGACCGAGTCGCCAAGTACAATCAATTGCTCCGCATTGAAGAAGAGTTGGGCGAAGCAGCGGTTTACCGCGGATTGGCCTTCCGGGGTTGAACCGTCAGGGAAGCGTCAGTCCTTGCTGAAGTCGGCCGCGTCGATTTGACCGGGAACTTGCTGAAGCAAGCCATAAATCCGAAACTCTGTTCGTTCGTTTTCTTCGTGGCAATAATCGGCGCATGGGTCGCCCGGAACACAGTCATTGACCAGTTCCGTGATTCCTTTGCCTAGGCTCAATAGCTGCTTGGAGGAGACGCCGAGTCGCATGAGGGCTGTTTCCAATTGAATGCCGCGGTTTTTGGAGAGACGATTGGTGGCTTCGTCGGATTCATTCCAATCTGCTGCATGTTCGTGGGTGCGGATTTCCATGAAAATGTCTGGATTCAGTTTCAAGAAATCGGCCAGCTCTTTCAACTCTACTTGGCCTTTTCGGGAGAGGTCAATTGTTCCATCGAGCCAGTTGATGTCAGACAATTCAAACGGCTTTCCGCCCATGTACTTGGAGGCGAAATTGGCATCATTCAACATCCGCACGCGGGCCAATTCGATGTCCAAGCCTTCGTTCTCACCGGATGTGGTGACCATCATTTGTTCTACGATGTAACCGGATGCACGGGCCTGAACGCGGTAGGCGCGGTTGGGAGGCAATTGCAATGAAGCCGTTCCGTCGAGGTCTGTGCGAATGTCCCATGCCGATCCGTCACGTGTGTCAATCCACCTCAAAGGAACACGTGCGATTCCTTCTCCCGTGCTTCGGTTGGTGGCCTTGACTTGGACGGTTACCGGTGCTTCGATGGTTTCCAGTCGGTAAATCTGATCCCAACCGGATCGATTGGAACAAACGAAGGCGGATCCATTGCTGTAAGGAGCGTATGAGAAGTCATCGGCCAATGTGTTCACAGGGAAACCCATACGAATGGGTTTTTTCCAAGCTTCGCCAGCGCGCCAATGGCGCTGAGCCAATTCTACGGTGGGATCGACTTCCGTCCAGAAGACATCGAGGCCTCCTAAGGTCGGATGGCCATCCGACGAAAAGTACAATCGGCCATCTTCATCCATCGCTGGGAATACGTCATCACCGGCCGAATTCACTTCAGGCCCCAAGTTTAGCGGTTCTTCCCAAAAGGTTCCGTTGCGCTCGGAGACCCAAATGTCCATTCCTCCCTGTGACTCCGGCGATGGGATGTCGGAAGAAAAATACATTTTGGTGCCATCGGGTGACCAGGTCGGATGGGCGAAGACATAGCCTCTTTCGACGAATGGAAAGGGGCGGGATTCACTCCATTCTCCCGAAGCAGTGCGGCTCGCTATGAGCAACTGAAATCCACCAACCAGGGGATCTCCAAACCAACCGAGGCCATCGGCGTTCTTTTTCGAATAGGCAATGGACCGGCCGTTGGGGGAAACATTGACCATGCCATCGTGCTCGGGCAAATCCCAAATTTCCACATCCGCAGCTTTCATGACTTTGCGCGTCGATGCCGTCAAGTCCATGGACCATGTTTCATTTCGATCCAATCGGGCGCTGTGGTCTGTTTCTCCCCAGCGCCAGTATTCACTTGAAAAATAGAGCTTGCTCCCGCTGATGCGCGGTGATGACGCCGTTTCCTGTTGTGGAAAGTGCAGGATTTGTGCTTCCCAGTATCGATCGTCTTCGCTTACTTCGAGTTGACGCACGCAGTTGTCCCAAAGTCGATTTGTATAGCTGTTGGTATTTTGCGGTGTCATGAGGGGTTGGAGGACATCGCTTGCTTCCAAGTATTTGGATTCATTCATCAGGGCAGTGGCCCATGACTGTCGGTCTTCGGCATTGAGGCCGGAACGCAAGTCCAATTCTTCAAAGCTTCGAGCCGCATGGGTGTAATCACCCACAATGAGTTGGCTTTGCCCCATCAAGCGCAATGCCATGGTGTCATTGGGCCATTGAAACCACGCTTGTTCGAAGTTTGCTATGGCTTCAGAATATTGCTTCTTCTCATAGGCTCGCAGGCCTTTCCAGAAATGCCGTGAGTTGCATGAGCTGAATGAAAACAAGGCAATCAAGGCCAATGCGCAGAAGGCGCGGCATTGGGCAATAGCGGTAAATCGATTCATGGTCTTTCTTTTCGAAGGAGGTCGTCAGAGAGCCCAATCCATTCGAACGGGGCTTATGACAATGTTATTCGAAAAAAACAGGGGTATTACACCACGTCTTCGCCGTCTTTCCACATTGCAATATGGGATAATGCAATTCCTGCGGCAACCGAAACATTCAACGACCCGGTGTTCCCAACCATGGGCAACCGCACGCCCTCACTGCAATTGCGGAAAACGGCATTGGAGATGCCACGCTCTTCATCACCCACAACGAGGCAGATTGAACCGGATATTTTGCTTTCGTGAATGGAGTTTTCGGCTTTTTCACTGAGCGCAACAGGTTGGATGCCATGCTGTGCAATCATTTTGAGGGCATCGGCCATGTCAGGCACGCGTGCTACAGGCAATCGCATGAGCGCCCCTGAGGAGGATTTGATGGCGTCTTCTTGAATGGGGGCCACACCGGACATGGGAATGACGAGGGTGGTGGCACCGAAACATTCAGCACTGCGTGCAATTGCCCCGATGTTGCGGACATCGGTTACCCCGTCCACGGCCACGAGCAAAGGAGTTTCACCGGATTCGAATGTTCGAGCGATCAGTTCTTCCAATGGCTGGTAGGTGATCGGTGACAAGAATGCGATGATGCCTTGGTGATTCTTCGCTGTGATGCGCAGCAGTTTTTCTTTGGGCACACGCTGCACGGGAATATTGAGGTCTTGAAGCTTGCGCATCAGCGCGGCCGTGCGTTCTCCTTTTTCATCCCGCTGAATCAGCACGCGCTGGAATTCTTTCCCGGCCTCCAACGCCTCGAGCACGGGGTGCCAGCCCATGACAAATGTGTCGCTGGGTGGCCGTTTTCTATGCTGTCCTTGGCTCCGGGTTGAACGACCGGGCTCGAAAGACCGCTTGTTTTTATCGGAGCTAGAGCGCGGTGACGAGGGAGATGAAGGCAAATCGAAAGGCATGGAATGCGGGGTTGATTGGGACAAAGGTACCTTGGAATTAATCAGGCTGAACCCGTCCGTTTCGCCAATTGGTCACCATTCGGTCCCAACCAACGCGGTACTGGATACTTCTTCCAAGAACGAAAAATGAGGGGTCCCAGGGATGGTCTTTGCGCACGAACCGCATGTTAAGAGCATTGGCCGTGCCTTCCTCTCCATAGAGCCACCATTCGCTTTCGCTTGTGCGGCGGATTTTATCAGGGACGCCGAAAACAATATGTACCATGCCACGGTCGGTCTTCCAGCCGGGGACCACACCGGAAAAATAACGGTTCGCCTCTTCCACCCGGCTGTAATAGGTTTTGATCAATTCTGCTGCTGATGCCTTATCGTTGCCACAGCTCAACCAGAATGCATCCAAAGCCGCTTTCGGATCGGACGATGCTTGCATTCTTTGAAATTCGCTGCGCGAAGTAATGTATCGGCTGGAGGCAATCATCAGCCGCACATCTCGGACGTATGGGAATTCAAAATCAACCCCATACAAGACGTGCGCAATGTCCAGCTTTTCAGAACCATTGGGTGAGCCAAGGACATTGATACCGGGCTGCACGACGTATCCGCTCCAGCCCGATGGGTCCATTTCCCAATCGGAGCGAATCAGGGGTTGCAACGTGTCTGTTTTGTCCTTGCTGCTGGTGAAAGGAGGCGATGGCAGGCGATGGGGGACATCAACACTGGCATGCTGCCAGCGGGATCCGGTTGGCGCCGAAAAATAAATGGTATCCCCGGTTTTTGCGTGGCGTCCAAAAAGGGGCCAACCATCCGGCGCATAAGGATGAGCAACAGTCTCCCAATCCGGAACGAGTGACTGCCACCGAAAACTGTTGTTGCGGTGCTCATCGTGGAATTCTCCGGACACAGTTGTGGCTCCTTCACTCCAAGGCGCCGCCAGGGCCATGCGATGAACCCGCCATTGTCTTCTTGCTTTTTCCGGAGTGCCGGACTCCAACGTGTCCAGCCAAGACTCTTTGCTTTCGCCCAAGTGAACGGACATACGAGCGAAAAAAGGCGATGCCGGATCCTCCCTCAAATACAGGCATTCTTCGCGGCTCCATTCCAAGTACACATCAAGTGAATCGCGGCCCGCCGGCAGCACAGAACACTCGGCATGCAGGAGGTTGGCTTCAAAGTCATAAGGCCTTTGCGTTGAGGGAGTCCTGGATGCATTGAATGCTGATTGGCAGCCCAAGAGGCAGACGGCCATCGCTATTAAGATTGAAATGGTGATAAATGCTAATCTCGGCATGCGGGAAAGATACATGGAAACGTAACCTTACAATCTGAACTTACGTATGCGAATCGATAAAACATTTACTCCCATGACACGTATCTTTCAATGGACTTTGGGTTTGTTGCTTGCAACGACGGTGTTGGCTTCATGTGCTACAAGTTATTCGGCCTGTGCAGCTTACGCCGAGGTTGAGGCTTGCGAGTGATCAAGCCCACAAAAATGTCACCTCTTTTTCGGTGCCTGAACTAAGGGACCGAGCAACGGGACATGCGCGCGTCGTTCGCTCCAAAATGACTTTTTGCTGGTCGGTTGCACCTTCAATCTGAACGCGCAAGGCCACTGTGATTTTTCCAATCCTTCGTGGGTTCGAAGCCATGGATTTCCAAACTTGGGCTTCCATTTCAACCTTTTCATAGCCCATGTCGCGGGCCTTGATGCCCAAGATGGTCATCACACAACTCGCCAATGCTGCACTGACAAGATCCGTGGGAGAAAACGACTCCCCTTTGCCGTTGTTGTCCAGCGGTGCATCAGTGATTACGGTTTGTCCAGAGCGATTGTGCGTCATTGACGTGCGCAAATCGCCCTCGTACTTGAGGCTGTATTGAGCAGGAGCTTCCATGGGGTATCGGGTGTTTGATTGGCGAAATTACCAACAGTTGCAAAGGTGCGAAGGACCTGACAAGTTACGTGTTAAATTTGCCTAGATGTTCAACCGCTCAATTCCAACTTACTTGCGTTCAGTACTTCCGGGGGTATTGCTGGGAGGGATGTTGATCGGCTTCGGTTCGTCCGACGAGCTGCGCGCGCAGGTGTTATCTGGAGATCAGGCCGTTTATGCGGATGGCGCAGCCAAGATTCCCTTGACCGATGAATTTCAATTTGGGTTGCACATGCACACCCAGGGAGGTGGCGTAACGCTGCGCAAAGGAAATTACAAGGGAGCTTTTCGAATTGCATGGTTGGGCGCAGACTTGGTGATCTTGAAACATCCGAAAGAAATCAAGATTTCCAATCCGATTTATGAAAACGGCCGGCCATACGTCTACGGGAAGCAGAACGCATTCCAAATGTTGCGTCTTTGGAGAGGGCATCAACGGCTCCGATCCGAAAAGTTGCGAAAAGATGCGGTGCGATTGAGCACCCATTGGCGTTATGGATTCACCCTCGGAATCCTCAAGCCGGTGTACCTGGAAATTGGCTATCCGGACATTCCCTTCGATTACATCGCGACAGAAGTGTACGATGCGAATGCTCATTTTTCGGATAATATTTATGGACAAGCAAGCTGGAGCAATGGCCTGGATCAACTGGGGATAGTGCCCGGATTGCACATGAGTTACGCCTTCGATTTTGAATATGGGAACGAGCGCTTCCAGCAGCGAACCCTCGGGGCTGGAATCGCCTGCGATGCCTTTTTGACCCCACCGGAAATTTTCGCGGCAGGATTTGAACAGAATCAACGGCTTTTTGTCACATTGTTTGCGACCTTTGAACTCGGAAGAAACTGGACGCGCTAAGCTGAAGACGAAATGACCACGCCGACGACCCCATCGAACGATTCCAAATCATCGGGAATGCGCACACCCAAGCCCAAGTGGTTGCGTGTGAAATTGCCAACAGGCAAAGAATACAAGGAAGTCCGAGAAATCGTTTCAGAACACAAGCTGCACACCATCTGCGAAAGCGGACACTGCCCAAACATGGGGGAGTGCTGGGGGGCAGGCACAGCGACGTTTATGATTCTCGGCAATATCTGCACGCGCAGCTGTGGATTTTGCAATGTCGCGACCGGGAAACCCCTGGAGGTGGATGTTTTTGAGCCGGGTCGCGTAGCCAAATCGGTAAAATTGATGGGGATCAAGCATGCCGTGATAACGTCAGTTGACCGGGATGACTTGGCCGATGGCGGTAGTGAAATCTGGGCGCAGACGGTTCGCGCGATCCGACAACAAAGCCCGGGAACAACGCTGGAAACCTTGATTCCGGATTTTGCGGGTAAATGGGAAAACTTGATGCCAATCATTCAAGTTGCGCCCGAAATTGTCTCGCACAATTTGGAGACGGTTCGGCGCATGACGAAAGCGGTGCGCATTCAGGCCAAATACGACCGAAGTCTTGAAGTCTTGCGCAGGCTCCGGAAAGCGGGGATCAAGACGAAATCAGGGATCATGATGGGGCTGGGCGAAACGGTGGAGGAAGTAATCGAGGCCATGGATGACTTGCGGAGTGTGGATTGTCAGGTTTTGACATTGGGTCAATATTTGCAGCCTTCCCCGAAGCACCTGCCCGTGGCCGAATTCATCCACCCCGATGTGTTTACCGAGCTCAAGGCTATTGGGCTTGAAAAAGGCTTTCGATTCGTCGAGAGTGGGCCGCTGGTACGCTCCAGTTATCACGCGGAAAAACATCTTTTCTGAGTGAGGCGCACGCCAGAAAGCCGACTTTTTTTCATTTTTAAACGGATGTATGCCGCCTGTAATGGCGCGATTTAAGCGGTTCATTCCCTTGGCATTGGTTTTGGTGCGGAAGTCGTGAACACAAATGCTTGACACGCACTTGGTTTGTTGTAACTTTCGAATTCCTGATTGGATAAAACTGTAACCATGCAATTGAAGACG
>CAJQKK010000029.1 GCA_905478895.1 uncultured Flavobacteriales bacterium
AATCGCCCTTACGGGGCGCCAAAGATAAATCAAAATAAACATCCTCGACACGCTTATTTTTGACAAAGTGAAAAATGTGCTCCTCCATCGAATCAAGAGTTGGCTCAATTGGCGAATGCACTCCGTTTCTTGGAGAAGCATCCACAGCCCATGGCTGTTTTCATTGCTTCAAACCATGCGAGGGGCGGCGACCTCTTGGCCAGAGATTGAGCAGGAACGCAGTCGATTGCTGCACGATCAGAATGACGTGCCACCGCTCGACCTCGGAGCTGGTTCACAATCCAAGGCGCGAACCGTGGCCGAAATCGCCCAAAATGCGCTCAAGCGGCCGCGTCATGCACGGGCACTTGCAGGCCTCGCACGTCACCTGGATGCTGTGGGAGTGCTCGAACTGGGCACCTGCCTCGGAATTACCACCGCTTACCTCGGCAAACATGCCGCATCCGTGACCACGATTGAAGGCAATCCAGCGCTCGCAAAGCATTCAGAAGACGTCTGGCAGCGTCTGAATGTTCAGAATGTGACCAGCATCGTAGGCAATTTCGATGATGTGCTCCCCTCCCTCCCCCTTCAGCAATACGACTTGGTCTTCATCGATGGAAACCACCGAGGATCAGCACTCCTCCAATACGTAAACGAATTAGCGCCCTATCTCACGGAAAAAGGCGTAATTGTTTGCGACGACATCCATTGGTCGCGGGACATGGAATCAGCATGGGACAAATTGATCCAAGAAAATCGTTGGAGCTTGCGGGTTGACTTCTATGAATGGGGACTCCTCACGGCAAATCCAAGCTTGGCACGAGAATTCCACTGCATTCGCTTCTAAATACTTCCAAGAGTTAAAGGGTTGAATTAGCTTTGCACCCATGAGAAAAAAACGCTCGAGCATGGGAAAAAGGGGATGGCTCACAGCATTGCTTGGCTCCTATATTCTCCTACAGTTTCTCTGGTGGGCGAGTCTTCTCGTCCGGCAACAGCGCCAGATTTTTGAATTGAACGATGCAACCGACGAAAAACTGAATCAAGCGATCCGCATGATCATTGGTGAAGGATTGGTGTTTTTTGGGCTATTGAGTCTTGGGTTTATTGTGATTTGGCGGAGCATCAAACGCGAAATGGAACAAGCTCAGAAAGAACGTCACTTTCTATTGGCCGTAACCCACGAACTGAAGACGCCCATTGCAGGAAGCCAAATCGCCATTGACTCGCTTAAAAAGCACGAATGGGATGAACAAACGAAAAAGCTCCTGCTTGATGACGCACAAGCGGGTTTGACGCGACTGGAGCAACGGGTAGAAAACATCCTTCAGAACAACCGGCTGATCTCTGGCAAAGAGATGACAAAGGTTATATTCGATGCAGAAGAAATGGTCACGCGGGTGATGCATCGCCATCAGGTGGGCCCTTATCAAGATCGTATCATTGAATTGATAAATGATTGCGATGCCCATGCACAATTGGAAGGAGATGCGGATGCATTGGCACTGGCTTGGGGAAATCTGCTTGAGAATGCGTTGAAGTATAGCCCGTCTTCAGAGCCCGTATCCATCGTCCTTTCGGAAAGTGAAGGGGGGCTTTCTGTTGTTTTTGATGACGGAGGAAGCGGTATTCCCTTGGATCAGCGAGAAAATGTCCTGCGAAAGTTCGAACGCCTGAAAGATTCAGAGACCTCAGGAACTGGATTGGGGCTCTACCTCGCCGATCAAATATTGAAAATGCACAAGGGCAAACTGCACATTGAATCGAACGAACGCGGAGGCTCACGAATCGCAACCTGGATTCCAAAATCCAATTGAAACCCATGAAGAAAGACCAAAAATGCGCGTTGATCATCCTCGATGGTTGGGGAATTGGCACGTCCGATGATAGCAATGCCATCGCTGCCGCTCGCACACCATTCATGGATGAGTTGTTAGCCTCCCAACCACAAGCAACATTGCGAACGGACGGCGAATTTGTTGGCTTGCCCGCTGGCCAGATGGGGAATAGCGAGGTCGGCCACATGAACATTGGTGCTGGCCGTGTCGTCTACCAAGACCTTCTGCGCATCAATCGGGCTATCGCCGATGATTCCTTCCCAAAAGAAGAAGCACTGAATGCGGCCTTTGATGCGGCCATAAAGGGAGGTGGCCAATTGCACTTTATGGGACTCGTTTCACAAGGTGGTGTTCATTCCCAACAAGCACATCTCCATTCGCTCTGTCGCGCTGCAGCGGACCGGGGCCTGAACGATTTCGTCATCCATGCGTTTACGGATGGACGAGACACTTCTCCGCAAAAAGCCCTTTCCTATATGCACGACTTAGAAGAGGTGTTGGCAGAGACAGGTGGGCGTATAGCCACCGTTCACGGCCGCTATTATTCAATGGATCGAGACAACCGATGGGAGCGAATTTCCCAATCCTACGCAACCTTGGTGCGATCCGAAGGAGAACGATTCGCGTCCGCGTCGGAAGGAATTCAAGCCCATTACAACGAAGGCATCACCGATGAATTCATTCGACCCTTCGTGGTAGGGACACCCGAAGCCATCAAGGAAAACGATGTCGTAATCTGTTTCAATTTCCGAACAGACCGTTGCCGAGAAATCACCCAAGTATTGACCCAGCAGGACATGCCTGAGCATGGCACCCGTTGCCTCTCGCTGCATTATGTCACCATGACCAACTACGATGATTCGTTCGAAGGTGTTCATGTCATTTATGACAAGCCCAACCTCGAAGACACGCTCGGTGAAACCATCTCCAATGCCGGAAAAACACAAGTTCGAATCGCAGAAACAGAGAAGTATCCGCACGTGACCTTCTTCTTCAATGGTGGACAAGAAGCACCGTTCACGGGAGAGAAACGCCTGATGGCGCATAGTCCCAAAGTTGCGACGTACGATTTACAGCCTGAGATGTCCGCGCATGAAATCGTCGGATTGATCGTCCCCGAAATGACCAAATCAGCCAATGAAGCCCCGGACTTTGTATGCTTGAATTTCGCAAATCCCGATATGGTGGGCCATACAGGCGTGTTTGACGCCATTGTCAGTGCCGTAGAAACGACTGATGCCTGCCTAAAGGAGGTCGTAGACACCGGACGTTCAAACGGTTACCAATTCATCATCATCGCCGATCATGGCAATGCCGACTATGCGCGTCATCCCGATGGAGCGCCACACACGGCACATACCACCAATCCCGTCCCCGTCGTAATTCTTTCGACGGAAGCAAACCAGCTTCACGACGGAAAATTGGCTGACGTAGCACCAACGGTTCTCAAGCTTATGGGCATCGACCAGCCAGCAGCCATGACTGGAAAAACCCTTTTTTAATCGAAGGTGCGAAGCGCTTCTGCCGCTACAAAAATGCTTCCTAGAACAACAATCAAATCGCTGGGGGCGGCCTGGGATTGTGCGCCCAGAACCGCACGAGCGACAGATTCATAGACTTTTCCTGTCCGACCCGCTTTTGCAGCTCCCACCATTAACTCCTCCACCGGCAGTGCACGGGGAATATTAGCGGCGCAAAAGTGCAAATGAGCTTGGGAAGGAAGCCATTTCCAAACCGGTTCAAGTTGCTTGTCACCAACAACTCCCAGCACCAAGTGCAACGCATCATATTGCAATTCATCAAGCGCAGAAACTGTGCGCTTCAGGCCATCCTCATTGTGCGCACAATCAATCAGAATCCTGGGAGACTCATTCGTATTAATCAACCAATGCCATCGCCCCAGATGTCCGGCCTTTGAAAGATCTTGTTGAGCAGGAACATCCACGTCGCCCCACCCTGTTTGGCTTCGCAAAACCGTGAGAATCTGGTGCGCCGTGGCCCGATTTTCCGGCCAATTTGGGCCCAGTTCAGCATCTGCAATTGCCTCAGGCGCATAATGAAACTCAGCCCCTTGTTTCAGGGCTTGTCCCAAAATCACCGATTGGGCTTCCGGACGCATTCTCCCCACCACCACTGGGCAACCATCTTTGATGATTCCTGCCTTTTCCATGGCAATGGTGCGGATGTCATTTCCAAGAAACTGGGTGTGATCCAATCCAATATTCGTAATTGCCGTCACCAAAGGTCGAGGGAAGATGTTCGTGCTGTCCAGCCGCCCACCCATGCCCGTCTCCAACACGACCAAGTCCACCTGACATGAGGCAAAATAGCACATGGCCATTCCAAACGTCCATTCAAAAAAGGAGGGCTTCAAATCCAGCGTTTCGAACTCCTTTCGCTGCACCCTGACAAAGTCAACCACCCAGTCTTCCGCAGGCATGGCCCCATTCACGCGCATGCGCTCTCTAAAATCATGCAGATGCGGTGAGGTGAACAACCCAACTTTGAGTCCCTGATCCACCAGTGCATTATGAACGGCTTGGCACACCGATCCTTTTCCATTGGTGCCTGCGACGTGAATGACATTCGGAAGTTTCAAATCGGGACGGTCCATGCTTTCTAGCACGGCCCATGTCCCATCAAGATCTGTTTTGTACGCCGCTGCCCCCTGACGTTGGTACATGGGCAATTGCTCAAAGAGCCAGGTCATTGCCTCTTGAAAGGTCATTCCAATTCAAATCGAATGTTCAAAAACCCCCGCCGGAGCGGCATGGTTTGATTGGGAGTAAATTTCGCTGTCTTGGCCGCACGCAGGGCGAGTGCAATATGCTCTGAATCCGATATGGTGGAATACTTCCCATCGTATATGGCTGAAGTAACATTCCCACCCTTATCAACGATGATATCCACCCGCACGACACCTTCAATGCGCGGATTCTCGTCCAACATGGGCTTGCCAATGCGTTCTCCTCCCTCAAGCGACCAATCGCCATTGTCTCCGCTTACTACACCGCGGCCATCGATTCTGCCATCGTCTTTTCCCTCGTTGCCTGTTCCCGATTCCGACTCCCCATCAGATCCACCGCCTCCGCTCGATGCGAGCGTATTGAAAGCATTCGCCAAAGCGGATGAAACCGTAGGTTCGGGGTCAGGCTCAGGTTCAGGTTCTTTGACAGGATCGGGTTCTGACGGTGCAGACACCTCGGATGATGCTTGGGTCACCACCTCTTCTGCATTCGTGGATTCCATCGTTTCCGTCGAAGCGGTTTCAGGTTGAACCGCCTCTTGGACGATTTCAGAAGGCGCCTCTGATTCTGTGTCGCCACTTGCCTCTTCTTTGTCTCCCAAATCCGCAAATCCAACGGCGACATATTGCTCCCCAGGGGATGGGATTGACATCGTAAAGGCCGTCAGAAAAAAGCAGAGAACAAGCACGGCGATGAAGATGACCGACGTCAGCAAGCCCGCTTTTCGGCGGTTGCCTTTCTCGACCTCCAATCGCCGCAATTCCATTCCTGCATTCATTACGACCCTATTTTTTTGGTGATGCTCCCAACATGACCTTCCATTCGTTGGACTTGGCCATTCCAATAAGTTCAACGGTCTTGCCTGTCGGGACTTGTTCATCCACTTGCAAATAGAGCACTGGATCAGCGGCATCCGCCATTCGCACGCGCAATGCCGGTTCCAAATCTTCGTAGGATACTTGACCGCCATTCAGGTAATATGTCCCATCGGGCTTAATACTCACTGTCATTTTGGCCGTCACCGAATTGGTGCCTTTGGCCTGCGGCAATTCGACGTTTACCCCATTGCTCACCAAAGTCGACAGGATAATGAAGAATATGAGCAACAGAAAAACCAGGTCGGTCATGGATGACATATTCCCGGTCACAC
>CAJQKK010000030.1 GCA_905478895.1 uncultured Flavobacteriales bacterium
GCCTCCTCCATATGACAACATCCGAACCGCTGCTGAGTGGGAAGAAGTCGAAGCATTGACCATTTCTTGGACCAGCTTTCCCTGCATTCAAAAGCAAATCGTGGAAGCGGCCAAGGAAGAATGCACCGTTATCATCTTCGCTGACGACATGGAAGAAGTCACGGATTACCTCACGGGGAATCAATGCGGTGGAGCCTTAACCCTCGAAAACATTCAAATCGTTCCAACGGTATACAACAGCATCTGGATCCGCGATTATGGTGCCAATACCGTCTATGGCACTTGGAACGACGACCGGGTACTGGTCGACTGGCTGTACAACCGTCCTCGTCCCGATGACGATGCGATTCCTGATGTGCTGGCCAGCACCCTGGGGCTGGAACTATACAGCACAACCGGAGCTCCCAACGATTTAATGAATACGGGCGGCAATTGGATGTCAGATGGATTCGGCACTGCCTTTGCTTCCGAATTGATCATCGATGAAAATGATGGTGGGAGCACATGGTGGACGGATTATCCCGATCACTCCGAAGAAGAAATCAATCAAATCATTTCAGATTTCCACGGAGTCGATACATACATCACCATGCCCAACCTGCCATTTGACGGCATTCACCACATCGACATGCACATGAAGTTGCTGGACGAAAGCACATTGCTGATGGCGGAATACCCCGAAGGAATCGCCGATGGCCCGCAAATCAATGCCAACTTGGAATACGTGCTTTCCAACTTCACTACACGGTGGGGCACCCCTTTCGATGTTGTTCGCATCCCCAGTCCGCCCGAACAAGGGTTTGGCGGTGGCTATCCGGATGAAAATGGATGGTACTTGACCTACACCAATTCCGTATTCGTCAACAACACCATTCTACTCCCTACCTACTACACAGAGTACGACACCACGGCATTGCGGATATACGAAGAAACGCTCCCTGGCTATAACGTAGTGGGAATTGACTGCGACAACAACGGAGAGGCGATTATTTCCCTATCGGGAGCGATACACTGCATTACCCATACCGTTGGAATTGAAGATCCGCTCATGATCAGCCACTTGCCATTGCCCGACACCGATGACACCGTGAATGATTATGCCGTAGAAGCATATATAAGCCACCGCAGTCAGATTGAAAGTGCAATCATGCATTGGAGGACCAGCCCCGCTTCGGAATGGAACGCAGTGCCCATGGCATTGATTGATGGCGAAACCGAAAATTGGATAGCGAGCATTCCAGCACAGCCGCTCGAAACAACCGTGTATTATTATGTCGAGGCCAACGCGAACTCAGGAAAAACGGGCACGCGCCCCATGCCAGCCCCAGACGGCTGGTGGTCATTCAACATCAACGATGCAAGCCTCGGAATGAGCGATTTTGCGCAGGACTCTCCATTGCTTCAGGCTTTTCCAAATCCTGCCGCGGCAATCACGTGCATTCCATTGCACTTGCGCCAAGCCGCAGAAGGGCGACTCTACTTGAGCAATACCCTCGGTCAACAAATTCAAATGATCCACAGCGGAGACTTCCGCATGGGTGAGCAGAAGCATTTCTTCAATGCCCAAGGCATGGCAGCTGGCGCCTACCTATTGACGTTGGATTTGGACAGTGGTGAGCGATGGTCCCAGCATCTCATGATTCGGTGATCCGCCATCGTGTCGTATTGATTGCACAAAAAAAGCCACCCGCTGGGGTGGCTTTTTTTTTCCAATTGAGCGGATGTACTCATGCGAAGGAATCAATCCCTGCGTCCGAGCAAACGGAGCAGAAAAAGAAACAAATTGATGAAGTCCAAGTACAAGCTCGTTGCTCCTAAGATAGCAAGCTTCGAACCGGCCTCACTTCCATACTCCACTCCGGCGCCAATGCGCTTCAACTTTTGAGTGTCGTAAGCAATCAAGCCCGTAAAAACGAGAACACCTCCAATGCTTATGATGTAATCGAGTTGGGCCGAACCTATGAACCAGTTCACGAAGCTCGCAATGATGATCCCGATGAGCGCCATCATGAGAAGGCTCCCAAATCGAGTCAAATCCGTATTGGTCGTATATCCTACGACAGCCATGACAGCAAATGTCGCAGCGGTGATGACGAAAACCTGAGCGATACTCGACAGGGTATAGACCAAGAATATACTGCTCAATGACATCCCCATGATTCCACTGAACGCAAGAAAAAGAAGCGTCAAGGAGGTGGAGGACCAGCGTTGAAAGCCCAAGTTCATGGCGAGAATGAATCCGAGTGGCGAGAGCATCACAATCCAACCGAGCATGCTCATTCCTCCTGTCTCCAAATTGTACAACTGTGAGATGAGTCCCGATTCAACGGTGTAATAGGAGGCGCATGCTGTTACGGCAAGGCCAGCGACCATCCAACTGAAGACATTCGCAATAAACTTTGAAACAGCCGACTGGTCCTCGACAAATGATTCCTCGAAAATCTGGGGGGATTCAAATTCATTCATAGCACAAAGTTGCAACTATTTGAGTCACCATCGTTCCACGAAGGTTGCCAAAAATTGTTCTCAATCTGCTGGCTTCTGTCAATTCTTCAATTCCGCCCGTAGGATGAACCGACCGCAAGCTGCATGAATTCCCTTCTTGTTTTTGGGTCATCTAAGAAAGCGCCCGTAAAAGCGCTTGTAGTCGTGACGGCGTTTTGCTTTTCCACTCCACGCATTTGCATGCACAAATGACGCGCCTCAACCACAACCGCAACTCCCTTGGCCCCCAGGGTTGCTTGGATGCAGTCACGGATTTGTTCCGTGAGGCGTTCCTGCACCTGCAACCGACGGGCAAAAGCGTCGACTACACGGGGAATTTTACTCAACCCTACTATTTTTCCGTTGGGGATGTAAGCAACATGTGCCTTGCCGAAAAACGGCAACATGTGATGCTCGCACAGGCTGTAGACTTCAATGTCGCGGACCAGCACCATTTCATCGCTTGGTTCTGAGAATAAGGCGCTTCGTAGAATGGCCTCTGGATCCACTCCATTTCCGGAGGTTAAAATGGCCATTGCCTTCGCAGCGCGTTCTGGTGTTTTCAACAGGCCCTCACGGTTGGGGTCCTCTCCGATGCGTTTGAGAATAGCATTATAGCTGTTTTTGAGCTCCTCAACAGCCTGCTCATCCCATGTTTCTTTTCGTTCGTAAATCGCCATTATTCTTCTCCGTAATAGTCCGCGTAATTGTTTTCTGTCTCAAAAAGACGCACGCGTTCGAGCGTACAACCTCTTTCGCTAATCTTTGGTTCTAATTGCTCCCAAATTCCAATCACGAGGTTCTCCACAGAAGTTTGCTTTCCCATCAACCAAGGAACATCCATGTTCAGGTTGCGATGATCCAACGGCTCCTCCACATATTCATTGATCACGGCCTTGAGATCGGTGAAATTGATGAAATAGCCCGTGTCCTCGTCAATGGCGCCCTTGACCGTCACATAAACCACATAATTGTGGCCATGCCAATTCGGATGGGCGCATTTGCCGAACACTTCAAAGTTCTTGGCTTCGTCCCAATTGTCGTTCCAGAGTTTGTGCGCAGCATTGAATCGCGCACGGC
>CAJQKK010000031.1 GCA_905478895.1 uncultured Flavobacteriales bacterium
GGCTTCGCGGCTCTTGCCGCAGATGGAAAACAAACGCGTCTTCAAATATGAGGAAGGCGTCGCGGCCTGCGGCTGATCTTGTGGGGGATGTTCAAGAAGGTGGTGGTGGCCGATACCGGATACTTCGTAATTTTGAAAAATGAAATTGTTGCTTAGCGCGAACTTCTCGACGCAATTCGTGAAGCACGCATTACAAAACGTGTCGGACAGTGGGGAATCGTTCATTTGGAGTGAAGCTGAGTTTGGCAGCGTGATTCAATCCTTGTTCTCAATTGACAGGAGAAGTGACATTACAGCGCTTGTCATACTGATGGATGGGAAGAACCTTGAGAATCAATTTCACTCTCTTTCGACAGAAGACCGAAAGACTTTTGGTATTGATGAGGCTGAACTTTTATCGCAAGCTGTTGACCATGCCCTTTCATGCGGAATTCAGCATGTATTTATTGGGAACATAGCTGCCACTGCGGGTGCCGTTCATGGCACTCATCATCCGCTCAACCATGACGGGTTTGAGCATCACAGACGGCAGTGGAATCAAGTGATTTATGACTATGTGACCCGAACCCACGCCGCCAACATTCTCGATCTAGAACGATTGATTGTAGCCATTGGAATTCGAAATGCGTCCGATGCAAAATTGCGGGTTTTAGCCGACCAGCCCTGGTCACTTTCTTTTACGGAAGACGTCGCCAATTTCATTCTTCGCGTCATTCAATCCAAACAAGGTGCCCTGCACAAATGTCTCATCCTTGATCTGGACAACACCCTCTGGGGCGGAGTCATTGGAGATGATGGAGTCGAAGGAATTGCCATTGGTCAGGATGGAATCGGCAAGGCGTTTCGAGACGTTCAATTGTGGGCGCGGGAACTAAAAAGGCGTGGAGTCATCCTTTGTATCTGTAGCAAAAACACCGAATCGGTGGCGCGTGAACCATTTGCCATTCATCCCGAAATGATACTTCGAGAAGATGATATTGCTGTTTTTGTTGCTAACTGGGAAAACAAGGCCAGCAACATCCAGTACATCCAAGAAGTCTTAAACATCAGTTTTGACTCCATGGTCTTCCTTGATGACAACCCCATGGAGCGGTCCATTGTACGGGAAAATATCCCCGGCATTACAGTCCCTGAGTTGCCCGAAAACCCAGAAGAATACTTAGGGTTTTTACAAACTCAACAACTCTTTGAGACGACTGCGAAGGCTGTGGTTTCCGAAACCAAAGACCGCAACAGACAATATCAAATTGAAGCCAAACGATTGGCCTCGCAAAAGAGTGCTGTCAGCCTCGATGACTTCTTGACAGGGCTCGAAATGAAGGCCATCGTCTCCGAATTCCAACCCCCAGATTTCCCCCGCATTGAAGAGTTGTTTCAACGGAGCAATCAATTCAACCTCACCACCTACCGGTACTCCTCCCAAGAAATCTCCCAGTTGGCACAGTCCAAAAATCACTGCACATGGTCATTTCGACTGGAAGATAAATTCGGGCATCATGGGCTGATTTCACTTGTCGTAGGTAAAATTGAGAACGAGTGCCTGATCATCGAAGCCTGGGTGATGAGCTGCCGTGTTTTGAAGCGAACTATGGAAGATTTTATCTTCAATTCCATCTTGGAAACAGCCCAGAAGCTTGATTTGAAGGAGTTGCGTGGGGTTTACCTTCCGACTGCAAAAAACAAACTCGTCGAAGGACTCTACCCTGGACTTGGCTTCCAAGCATCCGTTGATGGATTTATATTGGAAACCCGATTGCACAAGCCCCGAGACACATTTATTCTGACCAGATGAGCACAACCCTTGAACGCCTTACTGAAGTCATCCAAAAGATGACCCGAAACTCATCCGTGGAAATATCCGAAGCTACCGTAGCTGCAGATGTCCCCGGATGGGACTCCTTGACTCACATCTACATCATTGCAGAATCGGAAAAGGAATTTGGAATCCGACTCTCAGCGCAAGAGGCGCATAATGTGACGAGCGTTGGCGATTTCTGTGTGCTCATTGAATCGAAATGAAGATGCCGCATTTTCGATCCTTAATTTCACTGACTACAAGAGCCATTAAATAGCATCACCTATGCTCTTCAATTCCCCTGAATTCCTGCTCTTCTTACCGATCGTATTCGGACTTTATTGGTTCGTCGTGCAAAAGAATTTAAAGGCGCAAAACATACTCATTCTTGCGGCAAGTTATTTTTTCTATGGATGGTGGGACTGGCGTTTTTTGGGGCTCATCGCTCTTTCGACGGTAGTAGATTACACCGTCGGACTGCAAATTGACAAGCATACAGAAGAGAAAAAACGAAAGCTATGGCTTTGGGTCTCTTTACTCGTCAATTTGGGATTACTCGGCTATTTCAAATACACCAACTTCTTCATCGAAAGCTGGGTCGATGCGTGGAGTGCTCTTGGAGTCAAGATGCACACCTCGACGCTACAAATCATCCTTCCGATTGGCATCAGCTTCTACACCTTCCAGACAATGTCCTATGCCTTGGACATTTACCGGGGACAATTGAAGCCCACGCGGAACTTTTTAAACTTTGCCGCATTCGTAAGCTTTTTCCCGCAATTGGTGGCAGGCCCTATTGAACGCGCCTCTCGGCTTCTTCCACAAATCGAGAGCAGACGGGTTTTTAAATACGAGGAAGGCGTGGCAGGGCTCCGGTTGATCTTATGGGGTATGTTCAAAAAAGTCGTTGTGGCTGACACCTGTGCCATTTATGTCAATGACATTTTCGCGAATTACACCGAATACTCGGGTCCAACTCTAATCTTGGGCATGGTGTATTTTGCCTTCCAGATTTACGGAGATTTCTCGGGCTACAGCGACATCGCAATTGGCACAGCAAAGCTGTTTGGCATTCAGCTAATGACCAACTTCAAGACTCCCTTTTTCTCAAAAAGCATCCCTGAATTCTGGAACCGTTGGCATATCAGTCTGAACACTTGGATGAACGACTACGTGTTCTTTCCTATGGCATTTGCATTTCGGCAACGAGGAAAATGGGGAGTCGGACTTGCAGTGATGCTAACGTTTCTCATATCAGGTTTTTGGCATGGATCCGAATGGAAATTCGTCATCTGGGGCGGAATTCACGGCTTGGCATTTTTGCCTTACATCGCAATGAGCAAAGGTCCTGTTCGACTCTTCGAATCACACAAGGAAAAGCACGGCTCGACTTCAATACTCAACCTAAAATCATTCATACTCATGCTCATTCCTTTTGCCGTCAATCTATTCGCTTGGGTGTTTTTTAGGGCGGACAGTTTAGGTGATGCTGTGGAGTATTTGGGACGAATGGGGACAAATGTCATTTCTTGGCCTGAAGGGAATAAACTAGCCGGTTTAGCAAGCATTATTGTTCTTTTGACCATCGAAGGCTTGAATCATAGCAAAAACGCAATGCATCTTTGGTTTAGTCAGTCATTCGTGATTATCCGCTGGGTTCTTTCAGCCTTAATCATATTGATCATTATCAAGGGGTTCGCATCTCAAGCAGATTTCATCTACTTCCAATTCTAAAAGATGAAAAAACTCTTACTCAAGCTTGCTCTTTTTTCCGGACTTACTCTGATCGTTTGGCTGGGAGTTTTTGTCATCACGTTGCAATCGTATGGATTGGAGTATTCAATTTTTGGGAAAGAGACGAATTGGGGCTTTACGAACTTACGCTCTTCTGAATGGGGACTACAAAAAGAGCTTGGTAATAACGTCCTATTCTTTGGAGCTAGCACATGCTATAGTGGGATTGACCCAAG
>CAJQKK010000032.1 GCA_905478895.1 uncultured Flavobacteriales bacterium
CAAATGGGACCTTTACACAGGAGATGCATTGCGGTCCGATGAGTTACTCCGGCATTACCCCATGCTACAATCCATCTCACCCGATGATTCGGATGATATATTGAAATTTAAGGTTGGCCGCGAGCTTGGTGAGGATAAATTTGAATGGGACGAATGGTCAGCGGAACTTTTTGCGCGTCGCATCTATCGCGCATCGGCGGATGTAGATGATGATCCTTGGGTGATTCGAAAAAAGAAGAAATGGTTCAAATTTTAAAGAAAAACAGATGATGTCTGCTCAAGTAGAAATTGTTTTTTTCGGAAGGCCTGAAGGACTCGAAGTTTCATCCAGCAAATTACTCCAGGGCCTTGACGATAGTCTTTATCCCAGTCCGGGTGTTTTAAATTCATCCGGCGATATCATTTGGAGGTTGCAATTCCTGAGCCAAAAAGGCCAATTGCTTCAGATTCTTTCATGTTTCCGTTCGATGGGGAGTCCGACTCGCGGTGCGGGTGGTTTTATAGGAGTTGCTGGAGTGATGGATGGTCAATATGAAATTTCTGCAAGCCTGACATCGCATCTTTTGGGTGAGTTAGATCGTTTTTCTTCCATTACTACGAATGGCGTTCAGTTTGTCTCTGCGCACATGGACGATTGGCCAATTCCCCTTGAATATTCAATTCCGATTCAGCTCAGAAGCACGCTCTATTCGCCGATTGGAGGGAAAGGAAGTTTTATTGGTTCTAACGTTGAGACTTCCAACCCGGCGGAACAGATTGAACGTTCCATTCGCACGAACCGGCTTAATGGATCCACTGAGGCTGTTTTTGTCTCGGTTTATACTGGAGATCGCCATGATGTTGCAGACCTGAATCAAGTGCCTGACGAGTCGTCTAATTTCTCTGCTCCGCAGATCAGTTCGAGCGGCGCGTTGGAGCTTGAGGTCGAGATTACAAACCTTAAGGAAAAAATTCGCAACACCGAATCTGAGTTGGTGCAGCTTCGAGAGCGGCATTCTTTGGAGCTTGAAAATCAAAATCGATTGAATGCTGAGGTTGATTCTTTGCGCAAGCAATTGCGGCAAGAACGCTCTAAGCAGAGCGATACAAATAAATCGAAGCCCTCCGGGATCGGGATTTGGATGGGTATTGGACTTGTTGTCGGCGTCTTGCTTGGTTGTGGAGGCATGTGGTTGTCGAGTGCCATTGATTTTGATGCGAGCGCATTTGAGGGAAATACAGAATTGACGGATGCTGTTGAGTTAGCCGACGTTGTTGAAAGCGCTCCAAAACAGATAGACGCATTTGACGTGGTTGATATTCTTAAAATACAGCCACTGAGCTTGGAACAAATGAGTACACCAGAAGTGCAGGGTTTCCTTTTTAACATGACCTATCCTGAAATTACAGGGACAATGATTGCAAATCGGTTTGAGAGCATTAAAATGCTTTTTGCCGCCACCGACAAGGAGTTCAAAGAATCTGATTATTGCAGCTTATGTGTGAAGTACGCCATTCCTAAAATTAAGAATGGGACCTTGTGGCATGAATCAGTGATGGCTGAATTCAAATCTAAAAATCCCAGGGTCGAAGAATTGATGAAAGAGTTGATAGAGCATGCAAATTCAAATCCATTGTTCCAGCAAGGAAGCGAATGGAAATTGATTGAGTCGAAAACAAAGAAATTTGACGCAAAGCAATTCGAAGAATCCAAAGTTTCGAAAGAATGCTCAAACGCTAACTTGCCGGGAAGCGGCATAGATGAGGAAATATTGACGGCTCTTTGCTGGAATATAAATAAGTATTCTTTCGATGCGGCCAAGAACGGAAAGAAAGGCAACTTCAACTTCACGACATGGAAACTTCCAAAGCGCGATTAAAATGATCGATTTAATATCCGATACTGGAATCCAATTTTACCATGTTCCCAAAGTGGATGCGAATCGCCTGGTCGAAAATGCGAAGAGCTTGCAGGTAGCGGAAACGAGCAAGACACTCCCAAATGGCATGGAGGTCTGGGAATTGCAAGTCGCTGTGAACAGCAGGTCGAGCGGGCGCATGTTCGATGTGAATTCCATTTCAGATCGATTGATTGACCCTTTGAGTGGGGACATTGACTGGGATCACGTCGATGAGTCGAAACTTGTCGAAATCGATGGAGCCACTTTGTATTCAAAATCCACTGCTGATGCATTGGAAACGTATCATGGTCGATGGATACCATTGCCGTACTTCCGTCGCCATACTGGACAAGAAGTCACATACGATGAGGGCCCCACGTCTTGGGCGCGGCTTTGGATTGGAAAAGAAGAGGTAAGTGAAGGTGTGTTTGAATACGATATAGTTATCGCATTTGACACACGTGTGATTGATTCTGAGGATGGTTATTCAATGCTCCGTTCAGTCGATTCCACGCCGGAAGGTCAAGCCATCTTCAAATGCGCATCGCAAGAGCGACATCTGCAAGATTTTTATAGCCTTGAATGGGTCGAGGCTTGGTTGAAGTATGAAATGGAGCGTATCCGCGCCCCTCATATTGAGCGCCAAGGAGAGCAC
>CAJQKK010000033.1 GCA_905478895.1 uncultured Flavobacteriales bacterium
ATTTGGCGACGGTGCCGATTATGGATGCGTCATGGATGAATCAGCGCCATTTGAATTGTGGTTGTGTGGAGTTACGGAATTTGTGTTTGGACACATGCCGCAACGCATCTATTTCGAAGTGGTCTGAAGCTTGGCATGGGGAGGAGGTCTTCGTACCTTCGCCCCATGCGTGCTTCCATTTGTCGGACACCTGATGTAGATGCGGAAGGCGTCAAGGAGTTGTTGGTGTTGTTGAACTCCAAACCGGGCCCCATCCGCTTTCACGACGCTGGAGAGATCGTGGTGAAGAGCGATCTAGGCGACTACGGTGTAACCCTATTCCGCAAAGACGCGTTTGCTGCTATGGTCGAGGTGCACCACACTCATAAGCTCGACGCTGAAGACGCCGTGGTGCTGCTTACGTCTCTGAACGATGAGCGCTATTACTTCGCTTACGGCGAACCGGCGGGAACGGGGCCGGGCCACCATTGTGTCATGATCAGCGGTTGGGATGACATGGTGGCCATGGATTTTCTCTACCCCACCTTGCACATCGTTGCGAGCAATTTGCTGCAGGGCCGCATGCACAAAACCATGGAGGAATGGGAGCGAAATTCGCACGAATATTCCGTCGGATGCATCTCTGATTTTTGCAGGAACAAAGTAGACATCCTGCTGCGTTTGCGCACTGCGGATGTGTGCGAGGCGTGTGCCAGTAAGTACAATGCCGCCATTGAGGCAGGTCAATTTCCAGTGGAGGAATTTGAGCAGTGCATGGAGCTGTTGGAATTAGCACGCGAAGGCATCCGCTTTCACAACCGCATGATCGCGACCCCCAAACCAAGCCCCCTCCTCATCAACCCCGCGAACTTGATCGTCACGCTGGTACGTCACAATCGCGTCATCAATTTCAACGGAGTCATTCCGCATTGCCTTTACATCCTCTACCTGCAGCATTCCGCAGGCATCCCGTACGAGGAATTGGAGCAGCACATCGACGCGCTCGTGGCTCATTACGGCAAAATCAAGGGCACCAGAACACGCGAGGATCTAATCCAGAACTTTGGGGTGTTGACCGGTCATGCAGACCGCAGCCGTCTCAACCAGGAAGTGTCCAAACTGCGCCGCAGTGTGAAGGAAGCCGTGGGGGAGAAGTTGCTACCGCTCTACATGTGGGATGCCGGCCGAGAAGCGCCCAAGGTGATCCCCATAGCGGGTGATCCGGGAATGGTGATTTGGGAAGATTTGAACTGATGGCTGCCAAGATTAGAGTTTGTCCAAAGTGCCGCGGACACAACAGCGAATGTCCGCATTGCGGAGGCGGCGGAGCGGATGATGCACGCCGTGGGTTGAATGTGATTGGCAGTCGAGTTGAGCCGCTGAGTGAAGGGTTGTCAACTGCGCAATATGCTAAGCGCGTTGCTCAGAACATGTTGGCAAAAAAACTTGCTGAGAAAGATGCCGAACACAAGAATGCGGAGGTATTGAAAAGTCATAGGTCTGAAGAAGCTGAAAGGGTGAAAAAGGTGCTCGAACAATTGAAGAGTGACCGACTGCTCAAGAAAGAACAAGCGGAAAAACGTCGAAAACAAAAAGAGCTTGAATGGTTGGAAAGAAATAAGGAGGCGAAAAAGAATTATGAAAAGCCGAAACGGGCCAGATTAGATAGAAGTGTATACCTAAGCGAGGGGAGTGAAAAATTTGAGCGAGTGGCACCTACTGGAATACCGGATAGACAAGATACTCGTGAAAGACAGAACCAAATTTCACGAGAAGTATATGAGGAAACAATCGGCGAGGGTCGAGAGCTGTATACTATTGCGTCCAAGCGACGCCAGCTAGCCCAGTTCGGTCGAATCGTGGATGGCTCAGAGCCTTTGGAAAAGCCGCTAAATTGGTGGGAGAAAATTATTAAGTTTTTTATTCGATGAAAGAGAATTACGTGGTTTTTATGGTCCGTGTAAAGGACAGGTTCAAAGAGAAAAAGGATGCACAGTGGGTAGTCTGCATAAAGCCAGAAACGGATTATGATTCCATTGTTCAGATTAAGAAGCGAATAGAGAAGATGAAGGCCTTATTCGGCAAAAAAGCCAAGTACTTTAAGAATATTGCTGATCATTTACAAGTTTCTCTTTTAACTGACGGCATTCGCGAAGCGTACGAAACAGCGCTAGAAATGGTAGAGTCCCATGTTGCCCAAGGGCGCCTAGTCCGAATGCATGGTATTCAATCAGCCGGTGAAAAACGTGTTTACTTGTTTCAGTTAGCTGATGCTGTCTGGGGTGATTCGCGTTATGGTGATGCCAATCCGAGCGCCGATCTCGAAAATCCGCCAACTGCCTGGTATGTTGGGGAGACGAAATTACCCGTTGAGGAACGGTACCGAAGGCATAGAGGTTATGATGGAGAGGGGAGAAACATTTCAACGAAATGGGGGAGGACCTATTTCCTTGAGCCTTTCGATGCAGCATACAATGATTTGGCGCAGTCGCTTCGAGACGAATTCGCCCGAACTCAGGAAGCCTACCGCGGCGTTGAAAACCTCAATTACATCGAGGCCAAAATCAACGAACTCGAATTCGCTGAGTGGCTGCGTTCAAAAGGCTACGGAGCGTACGCGAAATAGGTTCTTTCGACCGATTTCCGCAACGTTGCGGAAAGTTGATTTAGGGGTGATTAAAGTCGGATTTTTAGGGTATGGTTCAGTTCGCCCCCGTACACAAAAACCCTGAAACCCGACCTGTGTATTTGGCGCCAGGGGGCATTATGAGCTACCCTTGCGGTGCATCCAGAAGGGAAGTCTTTTCCCTGCCAACCGATCCGATTCTTGGGCACGGTGGTCACACGATGCGGAGTCTAACCTCAAAAACAAAAGATGCCTGTGGAATAGCCACACATACCCCGGCCGCGCCCATTATTTGGCCAGCCTCACCGACCAACCCGAAATCGCCCGCACGAGCTACCGCTTCTATGTGGCGCCCAACGTCTGGGTCTCCGAACACGTCAAATTGGACTACGCTGGCACGCGCCTCGTCCTTCATGCCTTTGCCGACCAAAACCGGCCCGCGCTCTTGCGCCTCCTCGACGTCCATGACGAGATCCGCCGCGGCCTCACTGGCGCGACTCCTGCCATTGATAGCGCGCTGTTGCTGGCGCGGTTTGACTTCTGTCTGCCGCGGTTCAATGAGGAGGATTGAGGTCGGTAGGTGCCGATTTGCAAATTCCGTTTTGTGCTGAACTTATATACGCGTGAGGCTTCGGTACACATTCGGAGTTGATCGTCGATGTATTTTTTGTTTCACCCCCAAACCCCATTCATTCATGTCTTACACTTTGAAATTGCATCACCCTGACCGATACGAACTGATACAGCGAATGATTCGCTCACACAAGGTGCTGTGGTTGGATGTCGAAATGCGCATCAACGATTC
>CAJQKK010000034.1 GCA_905478895.1 uncultured Flavobacteriales bacterium
GAGGAAAGAAACACCGCTAATGAAGCAGTACAATCGGGTGAAAACCGATTATCCTGATGCGCTGCTTCTTTTCCGAGTCGGGGATTTCTACGAAACCTTTGGAGAGGATGCCATCAAGGCATCGAAAGCATTGGACATTGTACTGACCAAACGGGGCAATGGCAGTGCTTCTGAAATTGAATTGGCTGGCTTTCCCCATCACTCGCTCGACAGTTATTTGCCAAAACTGGTGCGAGCAGGGCATCGTGTGGCCGTATGCGATCAACTCGAAGATCCCAAAAAGGCGGTCGGCATTGTGAAACGGGGAGTGACTGAATTGGTCACACCCGGAGTTGCCTTTCACGACCAAGTACTGGATTCAAAAGCCCACAATTATCTCGCGGCCCTCCATTGGGACAAAAAATCGGCAGGCGTGGCATTTTTGGATATCTCCACAGGTCATTTTGCCATTGCAGAAGGAGACAAACAATTGGTTGATCGCCTATTGAGAGCCCACCAACCTTCGGAAATTCTTTGTTCCAAACCGCTGCAAAAAGCCTTTGAAGACGAATTTGGGAAAGACTGGCACGTGAGCCGATTGGACGATTGGATTTACAAAATTGATTATGCCACGGATCGGATTCACAAACAATTCGAGACCGGCAATCTAAAGGGATTTCAACTGGATGAATCACCGCAAGCCGCGATTGCTGCGGGAGCTGTGCTGCACTATCTGGAACACGCGAAGCACGACCGACCGCGGCATATTAAGCAAATTCAAACCCTGCACGCATCAGGAACGCTATGGATGGATCGATTCACCATCCGAAATTTGGAGTTGGTGCAAGCCAATCATCCCGACGGCCAATCCCTGGCTGAGACAATTGATCGAACGGGATCACCAATGGGTGCGCGGACCCTCCGCCGCTGGCTCCTCATGCCGCTTACCGAAATCGCTTCGATCGAGCAGCGGCACAACGCAGTTGATGCTCTATTTGATCAGGATGAGCTGCGTGAAAACATGCAAGGTTTGTTCCGAAGCATGGGCGACTTGGAGCGATTGGCCTCCAAAGCAAGCACCGGACGAATCAATCCCCGCGAATTGGCTCAATTGCGGCTGGGAATCCAAAGCGCACACAAAATTGCACTCGCTGCCGAAGGAGTTGACCCCCTATTGCCATATCTCGAGCGCATGTCTCCCTGCGATCATTTGCTCCAGCGCCTGACGTCTGAATTGGTCGATGAGCCCCCGGTGAATCCAAACAAGGGACAGGTCATTCAATTGGGTGTTAATGCGGAACTTGACAGCTTGCGCACAATCAAGTCCGACTCAAATGCCGCACTGGATGCGATTTGCCAGCGCGAAACGGAGCGCACAGGAATCACCTCATTAAAAATCGATTACAACCAAGTTTTCGGCTACTACCTGGAAGTTCGAAACACCCATAAGGACAAGGTTCCTACCGAATGGATTCGGAAACAAACACTGACCCAAGCGGAACGTTACATCACCGAAGAATTGAAGGAGCTCGAGCAGAAAATCCTCGATGCCGACAGCAAAACCAGCACGTTGGAATGGGAGTGCTTTCAAAATTTGGTCGCTGCAACCGCAAACGAAATCGCTGCCTTGCAGGAGAATGCCCAAGTCATTGGCGCATTGGACGCACTGACAGGCTTGGCTCAAATTGCAGAGGAATACCATTACGTCCGTCCCCGCATGTCCAGCGATCACAGCATCCAGATCGGCAACGGGAGACACCCTGTGATTGAACGAACACTAAAGGCGGGAGAACGTTACGTTGCCAATGACATCACCTTGGAAGGCGAGCAAGCGCAGATACTGATGATTACGGGACCAAACATGGCCGGAAAATCTGCACTGCTTCGTCAAACGGCACTGATTTCCCTGATGGCACAGATGGGTGGATTTGTACCCGCGGCTTCCGCCACACTCGGCGTGCTCGACCGCATTTTCACGCGCGTGGGTGCCTCGGACAATATTTCCTCAGGTGAATCGACCTTCATGGTGGAGATGAATGAAACCGCAGCCATTCTAAACAACCTTACCGATCGAAGCCTCGTTCTCTTGGATGAAATCGGTCGTGGCACCAGCACGTATGACGGAGTGAGCATTGCATGGGCCATTGCAGAGCACCTGCATCAGCAGACTGAGCGACCTTTGACACTTTTTGCGACGCATTATCACGAGCTCAATGCCATGCAGGATCGCTTTAGCCGCATTCGAAACTTGAATGTCACTGTCAAAGAAGTCGATGGCAAAATCGTCTTTCTTCGAAAACTTGCGGCAGGGGGAAGCAATCATTCATTCGGCATTCATGTTGCCCAATTAGCAGGCGTGCCAAAGTCAATCGTGCGGCGCGCCAAAACAGTGCTGGCGCAACTCGAGAGCAGTCGCCAAGGAATGGAAGGTGACGAAACGCCAGCGCTTCGCGTTCAAGAGGCGGCCACTTCGCAATTGTCCGATATTCAGATGAGCATCTTTCAGCTCGACGACCCCGTGCTCGAGCAAGTCAGGGAGCAAATTTTAGACCTTGATCTTAATAACCTCACCCCGGTTGAAGCTTTGCTAAAACTCAGTGAAATACAACGTGTCGTGTCTGGAATGACCAATGCCACGAAAGGCTCAGAATGATGCCAACAACAGGTCGAGGTCTTTGAAAGGGAGTGCAGACTCGGCGGCAAGGCCCGGATGGGTCACTTGTCCATTAAACATGTACACCCCTGACCGCGCGAATGGGTTGCTGCGGATAGACTCCTCCACTCCGCCGTCAGCCGCAAAATCCAACAACAAAGGCGCCATGATATTGCTCAATCCCTTGGATGCCGTCCGGCTCACACGGGATGGCATGTTGGGAACGCAGTAGTGAATCACATCCAATTCCACGAAAGTCGGTCGCTCATGCGAAGTCACGCGACTGGTTTCAAAGCACCCTCCGCGATCGATGGTGACGTCGATTACCACTGAACCGCGCTGCATGCCCGCCACCATCGGCTCTGAAACCACCAAAGGAGCACGCTGTCCAGAGCCCCGGATTGCTCCGATAGCGACGTCTGCCGTTTTCAATGCTTCCTGAAGAACAGAGGGCTGAATCGTTGAAGTCCACAAGCGCTGGCCCAAAGCATTTTGCAGGCGGATCAGGCGGTGCGGACTATTATCAAAAACCTTCACAGATGCTCCCAAACCAATGGCAGCTCGGGCCGAAAACTCACCCACCGTGCCTGCACCAATGATGACGACTTCCGAAGGACGGACGCCGGAGACTCCTCCAAAAAGACTGCCTCGTCCATGCGGCCCGGCAAGCAACTCTCCAGCAATGAGGATGGCTGAATTTCCCGCAATTTCTCCCATGGCTCGAACCAAGGGAAAGATTCCGTTGTCATTCTGTAAAAAATCCCAAGCAATGGCAGTGGTTTTCTTGGCGGCCAAAGCGGCCAGCAATCCCTTCGGCTGCACCGTCCATTGCAGGGCACTGATGATGGTTTGTCGCATGCCCATCAACTGCACTTCTTCCAAAGTCGGCGGCTCTACCTTGATCACCATTCCCGTCTGAAAAACCTGGCGGCGATCGTACACAATGTGCGCGCCGGATTCACTGTAGTCGCTGTCTTGAAAATGGGCTTGATCACCCGCTCCGGACTCAATCAATACCTGGTGGCCGCGAGCGACCAACAGCGCCACTGCCTCGGGCACCAAAGCCACGCGCTTCTCTTGCAAGCTTTCTTCCTTTGGAATACCGATTACAAGCTCTTGATTGCGCGCCGAAATTTGCAGCACTTCTTCTTGCGGCAAGAGCGCTGCTTCGCGCGCCAAGGACTGGATTCTTTTGCTATGATCGCTCATACGTGAGGCAAAGTACTAATTCCAGCGGACGAACTACTATGAATGACTGAGAATTAACTCCCGCGCGCCATTGTCATGGCCTCCATGCACAATAATCTGAAGCAGAAACGAATCATTGGGAAGAAGCCCCGGAGCGTGTTCTGGCCATTCCACAAAGCACAATGCTTCCGCATCAAAATACTCGGTTAGCCCCAAATCCCAAGCCTCGGATTCATCCTTAAGGCGGTACAAATCCAAATGAAAAAGGCGCCAAGCGCCGCGCTCATAGCATTGTACCAAACCAAAGGTTGGGCTCACTGCTTCACCATCAATGCCAGCGGTCTGTCCCACCGCGCGCACCAGCGTGGTTTTCCCCGCACCCATCACTCCTTGCAGCGCCACTACACCGAGGGGGTTGTCGTTTTCATCGTGACGCATGCGCGCGCTTAATTGAGCCCAAAGCGATTGGGCAACATCTTCCAATTGGGCCAACTCAAAAGGCCCCGATTTCCAAACCACTTGCAATTCACCCATGGCGCAAGAATGACACAGTCTTAATTCGTTTCAAGTTCCACCCACGGAATCACCACTTCCTCCAATGAGATACCCCCGTGCTGAAATGTGTCACGAAAATACTGAGCAAAATGATGGTATTTATTGGGGTAAACTAAGAAATCGTCTTCGCGCGCAAAGATGTACGCGCTGCTGACATGCGGACGCGGCAGTCCCAATTTTTCAGGTTCCCTGACTTCAAAAATATCTCCTGCATCATAACCGAGGTTCCGCCCAACCTTGTACCGCAAATTCGAATTCGTACTGCGCTCCCCTTTGACTTGCACCGGATTGCCCACGCGGACCGTGCCATGGTCCGTAGTAATTACAACGCGTGCATTCCACTCCGCCATCTTATCCAGCAACTCCTTCAAGGCGCTATGCTCGAACCACGAATGAGTCAATGAGCGATAAGCCGCTTCATCTTCCGCCAATTCCTTCAAGACTTCCATTTCTGTTCGGGCATGCGACAGCATGTCGACAAAGTTGTAGACCACGGCTGTGACGTCATTCCCCTTTAATTGGTGAAATTGTTCCACCAACTTTCGTCCTGCCGCGAGGTTGGTGATTTTATGGTAATCTGACTTCCCCTCAAAACCAATGCGCTTCAGCATGGCTTGAAACAAGGCCTTTTCGTGGCGGTTTTTGCTTCCCTCCTCATCCTCACTGACCCAATACTGAGGAAAAACACGTGCAATCTCGGCGGGAGTTAGGCCCGCAAAAAGCGCATTTCGAGCGTACTGCGTAGCTGTGGGCAGCATCGAAAAATAGGAGTCATTCTTGGCGACACGGTACTTATCCAACAGCAGCGGTTCAATCATGCGCCATTGATCCATCCGCAGGTTGTCAATCACAACCAAAAATACAGGCTGACCGTCTTTGGCTTTTTCGAGCACCTGTGGCAATCGCTCGGGAAGCAATCGGTGTGACAGGGTTGGGGAATCGTCGTCAGGGCCAGCCATCCACTCCGCGTATTCTTTCTGATAGAACTTGGCAAACTGCCGATTGGCGTCCTTGAATTGCATTTCGAGAATGTCTTTCATCCCCTCATCTTGTGATGACTCCAATTCCAATTTCCAGTGCACCAAGCGCTGGTAGATCGATGTCCAATCGCCCGCATTCAACCGTCCCATCAATTGCATCGAAATCTCCCTGAACTCTCGCTGGTAATCCGTCATTGCCTTCTCGGTTACCAAACGACGCTCGTCCAGATTCTTCTTGATGGACAAAAGGATTTGATTCGGATTGACCGGCTTAATGAGGTAATCAGATATTTTCGAGCCGATGGCCTCCTCCATGATTTGTTCCTCTTCGCTCTTGGTGATCATGATCACAGGCAAGTGGGGACGTTGCTCCTTGATGCGTTGGAGGGTTTCCAATCCGTTCAACCCCGGCATTTGCTCATCCAAAAACACGAGATCAAACACATCTGTAGCCAACAAATCCAAGGCTTCTACACCGCTGTTCACCGGGGTCATGTGAAAGCCTTTGCTCTCCAGAAAAAGCACATGGGGCTTGAGCAAATCAATTTCGTCATCGGCCCATAATATCCTCGGTGTTCGCTGCATGGTCAAATCAGATAGGTAAAGTTGCGCTTGCTGTATGCCGTACAAGTTAACTTGCACTTTTAACAAACGCACTTTCGAACCCAACTGATATTGGACGCATCGATGTCAACTCACAACAAAAACAAAATCCTGAACGACCCCGTCTACGGGTTCATCACCATTCAACACGAGCTCACATTCGATTTGATGGATCATCCGTTCGTTCAGCGCTTGCGCAGGATCTCTCAATTGGGGTTGTCTCATCTGGTGTATCCAGGTGCCGTGCACAACCGGTTTCATCACGCCATTGGAGCGCTGCACCTGATGCAAGAGGCCATTGCCGTCCTGCGCGCAAAGGGAACAGACATCTCAGATGAGGAAGGTGAAGCGGCATGCGCCGCAATTCTGCTGCACGATATTGGCCATGGACCTTTCAGCCACGCCCTCGAGCACAGCATTGTCAAAGGGGTGCAGCATGAAGATATTTCAGCCTTGATCATGAGTCGGTTAAATGAAGAATTGAACGGCGCGTTGGACACGGCCATAGCAATCTTCAACGACCACCATCCCAAGCGTTTTCTCCATCAATTGGTCTCTTCTCAATTGGACATGGATCGCATGGATTACCTCGCACGGGATAGTTTCTACTCCGGGGTGGCAGAGGGCAAAATTGGAAGTGAACGCATCATCAAAATGCTCGCGGTCCAAGACGACCGTTTGGTGGTCGAAGAGAAGGGGATCTATTCCATCGAGAAATTTCTCATGGCGCGAAGGCTCATGTATTGGCAGGTCTATTTGCACCGAACTGTCCTCTGTGCAGAATTCATGCTGATGCGCGTTTTGAAAAGGGCCAAAGCATTGGCGCTATCCGAAGTTGATGTTTTCACTACTCCCGCGTTGAGCATCTTCATCAATGAATCGCTGGATCGCGCAAAATTCATTGCGGATCCTGAAATTCTCAATCGGTTCTGCGAACTGGATGACAGCGACATCACGTGTGCCCTGAAAGTCTGGCAACACCACGATGACCCTATCTTGAGCGAATTGAGCAAGCGAATCGTGCATCGCAATCTATTCCAAATCGAGTTGCGTTCTCAGCCTTTCTCCAATAACGAAGTGGAAACGACCATTCAGGACGTTGCCAAGGGATTGGGGCTCAGCCAGGAAGATGCTGCCCAATTTGTGATCAATGACACCATTCACAACAGTCTGTACAGCGAGGAAGGCATTGGCATTCAATTCAAGAATGGTACGGTGCAAGATTTCGCGGAAGCTTCCGATCAACTCAATCGTGAAATATTGACGCGCACCGTCAGCAAGTCTTTCCTCTGCTACCCCAAAGAGCTCGCACGTTGAGGCGCAATCCTCAGTTGGCCCCTGGAATGTCCAACTCTACTCCTTCGTCATTGTAGAGGTGGAACTCCAGAATCTCCATCGAAGAATTGGACTCCAAGTGAATCTTAATTCCATAATTCCGTTGCCAGTTCTTAAGAATTGAATTCCACCAGCCTTGCTTCACATAGGCTTCAATGATGGGATGCAGCATGATGGTAATCCGCTTCAGGGACTTTCCTTCTGTCACGCCACGAATTCCCGCCTCAATGCTATCCGTGAATAGGATTGACGCTTTCACTTCCCCCGTTCCACGGCATGTCGGGCATTTCTCAGAAGTTTTGACATCTGCCACAGGCCGAACACGCTGACGCGTCATCTCGACAACACCAAACCGGCTTGGGGGTTGAATGTTGTGCTTGGCTTTGTCACCTTTCATCGCCTTCTTCATGGCATCCGTAAGCTGCTTGTTGTGCTCACGTTTGGCCATATCAATGAAGTCGACGCAGATTATACCACCCATGTCGCGCAGTCGCAAAACACGAGCAATTTCTTCGCAGCACTCCAGATTGGTATGGAGGGCGTTTTCTTCTTGATCCTTGGCTCCTGCCTTTCTCCCGCCGCTATTCACATCAATGACGTGCATCGCCTCGGTCTGCTCGATGATCAGATAAGCACCACTTCGCAAGTTCACCTGCTTGCTGAAGGCGGCCTTGATTTGCCGATGAATGGACAATGTATTGAACAAGTCCCTGTCCTTGGAGACCTTCACAATGCTCTCCTTCTCCGGAGCAATGCTTTGAAGATAGGTTTTCACCTCATCCGCGAGTTTCGGTTCATTCACTCGGATACTCGTGCAATCCGGCGTCAAAACATCGCGAAGCACAGCACTGGTTTTGTTCAACTCACCCAACACCCGCTTTCCAGGCTTGGCGTTTTTCAGCCGTTTGTGCATTTCACCCCATCGGCTGACTAAGTCTTCCAAATCGGAATGCAAATCCGCGGCTCCCTTTTCTTCAGCCACCGTCCGTACAATGATTCCAAATCCCGGAGGACGAATCGATTGCATCAATCGCTTCAACCGCGTTCGCTCTTTTTCCGATTTTATTCGCCCAGAGAGGGAAACTTTCTCGCTGAAGGGAACGAGCACCAAGAATCTTCCCGGTAGCGTCACCTCTGCTGTTAATCTCGGACCTTTGGAACTAATTGGTTCCTTCGCAACTTGTACCAAAACAAGCTGAGATGCCGAAACCTCATCCTTGATTTTCCCCCGTTTGTCAATTTCGGGATCCTTTTTGAAGTTTCCCAAATCCGGAACGGGCTGCTTTCCTTGCATTACGCGTTTTGCATACCGCTGTTGGGTCTTGTAGTGTGGACCCAAATCCAAGTAGTGCAAAAATGCATCTCGCTCATGTCCCACATCCACAAAAGCAGCGTTGAGACTAGGCAATACTTTCCTCACTCGACCGAGGAAAATATCCCCAACCGCGTACCCCTTGTTGCCCTGATCGCGGTGCAGCTCTGCGAGCTGACCATCCTCCAACAAGGCGATCTCTACCTCTCCTGAGACAGAGTTAATGACCAATTCTTTGCTCACGCAGGAATCGGTTGATCACTGAAAAAGTGAAATATGAGCCGGGACAGAACGCCCCAGCTGCACATCACTTCTTCTTGTGACGGTTTTTGCGCAACCTTTTTTTCCGCTTGTGCGTCGCCATCTTATGGCGTTTGCGTTTTTTACCGCTTGGCATGTCTTGTATATTTATTCGTTAATTCCAGCTGATGTGCCGGAGTCTAATCTAGTGATGAAGTCTAATACCCGTTGCTCAATAACTGTGTCAGGAGCGTAAGGTAGGTATTCTTGGTAACGAATGCGAGCAGCGTCGAGTTTCCCCATTGCTTCGTAGCATCGTGCCGTGAAAAACAACCCATTGGCGTAAGACGAGTCTTGATCCATGACCGTTTCAAAACCGACCACGGCACGGTCGTAAGCCCCCTCTTCCATGTCAAGCATTGCGAGCTGCCAGGTGGCCTCTGAATGGCTTGGCTCCAAAGACAAGGCTTCCGAAAAACGTTCGCGCGCCTTGTCGAATTGCCCCGATTGCACTCCGAAAATACCCAACCAAACTACGGCATCCACGTTGGGCTCATCTCCCTCAGCAAGGGCTCGCAAAGCGAGAATACCTTCCATTGGGTTCGGTCCAGAAACCTTTTCGACGGCCAAATCCACAGGATCCGCATTGCTTGGCAATTCTCCCTCCACCTCCGTAGGGGGCACAACCTGAGTCGACTCCGCTTTTCTCGGCATCCAGAGGATGAAGCCAATCAACCCCACACCCAATGCAATTGTTGCGATTTGTCCCGTTCTGCGGCTCATGGCATTAGTCGACGGCGACACCCGCCTTCACATTGTCAACGAAATCTTTCGCTGGTTTGAATGAAGGAATGTTATGTGCTGGGATTTGAATGGACTTCTTGGCGAGAATATTCCGGCCTGTCTTGGCTGCCCTTGTCTTCACAACAAAACTTCCAAACCCTCGCAGATAAACATTTTCTCCACTTTCCACGCAATCACGCACAGAGCGCATGAACGCCTCCACAGTAGATTGCACATCCATTTTCTCCATCCCGGTTTCTTGGGCAATCCGGTTTACAATATCCGCTTTGGTCATCTTGCTTAGTAGGTTTGTCTCGTTTATGTTTCGAAATCCTCTGAAAAGGGGTGCAAAAA
>CAJQKK010000035.1 GCA_905478895.1 uncultured Flavobacteriales bacterium
TTTCAAATCGGGAATGCCCGATTGCTGGGTTCCCATCAAATCACCTGGTCCCCGCAACTCCATGTCCACCTCTGCAAGTTCAAATCCGTCATTCGTTCTGCACATGGTTTCCAATCGGCGGCGCGCTTCTTTGGACAATTCGTCTCCGGTCATCAATACACAATAACTCTGTTCCCCTCCCCGTCCTACGCGACCGCGCAATTGATGCAACTGCGCCAAGCCAAAGCGCTCTGAACTCTCAATCACCATCACACTGGCATTGGGAACATTCACCCCAACCTCAATGACCGTGGTAGCAACCAAGATTTGAGATACCCCTGAGGAAAACCGCTCCATTTCAATGTCTTTGTCTTCGGGCTTCATCCGTCCGTGAACAATTCCAATGCGAAACTCCGGCAGCGGGAAACGGCGAGAAAGGCTTTCGTATCCGTCCATGAGGTCTTTGTAATCCATACTGGAACTTTCCTCAATCAGCGGATACACAACGTACACTTGCCGACCACGAGCGATTTCATCCTCGATGAATTGAAACACCGAGAGGCGAGCGCCATCATTGCGATGCACTGTTTTTATGGCTTTGCGACCGGGTGGCATCTCATCAATCACACTGACATCCAAATCACCGTAAGCCGTCATCGCCAACGTGCGTGGAATAGGAGTCGCCGTCATCACCAGAACATGAGGTGCCGGAGAAGCTTTTGCCCAGAGCTTGCTCCGTTGGGCAACTCCAAAACGATGCTGTTCATCGATAACGGCCAGTCCCAAGCGGTGAAATTCAACCCCAGGCTCAATGAGCGCATGCGTGCCAATCAGCAGATGGACTTCTCCGTTTTTCAAACCTTCCAGAATGGGGCGGCGGGCCGCCTTTTTGACAGATCCCGTGAGCAACTCAATGCGAATAGGGAGGGGGCCTAGTGCCTCACGAAATGACTCAAGGTGCTGATTGGCAAGGATTTCCGTTGGTGCCATCACGCAGGCTTGATACCCATTGTCAAGTGCGAGCAGTGCGGTCAATAAAGCGACCATCGTTTTTCCGCTGCCCACGTCTCCCTGGAGCAAACGGTTCATGTGCCAACCGGTATTGAGGTCCGAACGAATCTCACGCATCACGCGTTTTTGCGCTCCCGTCAATTCAAAGCCCAAGTGGTCCGAATAGAATCCGTTAAATAAATCCCCTACGTTTTCAAAGCGAACCCCCGGCATGTCCTGCGTTTGCTCTCTTTTTTGCATGAGAAGCTTCAACTGCAACAAAAGCAGCTCCTCAAACTTCAATCGATTCCTCGCGGATTCGGCTTCGGCATGATTCTTCGGGGCATGCACCATGATCATCGCATCCGCCTTGCCGGGCATTTTCAACTCCTGCAATAAAAACGAGGGCAGTGATTCGGTCAACACCAACTCCGGACTGACCAAGAGCAGCCGAATGACTTTCGCGATACCGGACGATGACAAGCCCCGATTCGATAGTTTTTCCGTGGTGCGATAAACAGGCTGCAATCCCCTTCCGTCTCTCCGTTCAAATGACTCCTCCAATTCGATTTCAGGGTGCGGGAGGTTCCAACGGCTCGAATATTTAGCTGGTTTCCCATAAACCACCACTTTTTGAAGGACCGGGATTTGGGCGGCCATCCATTTGGCACCTTTGAACCAAATCAAATCCAGCACCGTTCCTGACTCGTCTTTGAACTTGGCCACCAACCTTGATCCGCGGTTGCTCGGAATTTGTTTTACGTCCGTAATGACGCCCTTCATTTGGATGGCAATGGCATCGGAAGCAATGTCCTTGACTGCAATGAAATCCGTTCGATCTTCATATCGAAACGGCAGATGTTCGAGCAAATCCCCCGCATCATAGATGCCCAATTCGGACCGCAGCCATTCTGCCCGCTTTGGACCTATGCCTTTGATGAATTCAACGGGAGTGTCTGCTTGGAGATGTGGCATCGCGATGGATACGACGGAACAGTCGTTGCCCGAAGGTCGGCAGGTAAGGGTTAGAATGCAACCCTTTGAATGGCTGAGGCAAAAAAAAGCCGGCCCCTGCAGAGGGGCCGGCTTTTTTTAAGGAAACTTGATTCAGTAACCGTTGGAAAGCATGCGAACAGGGTTTTCAAGCAATTCCTTGAAATCATTCAAGAACGCAGCTCCCGATGCTCCGTCCACAGAACGGTGATCGCAACTCAGCGTAACCTTCATCACATTCCCCGGAACTACTTCACCATTTTTCACCACCGGTACAGCATTGATGCCACCGACAGCCAAAATGCATGAATCTGGAGCGTTAATAATCGCTGTAAACTCATCGATCCCGAACATGCCCAGGTTTGAAATTGTGAACGTATTTCCTTCCCAATCGCTTGGCTGAAGCTTCTTATCCCGCGCTTTTCCTGCGAAATCCCTCACTTCTGTTCCGATTTGAGAGAGCCGCTTGCCATCTGCATGACGTACCACTGGCACCAACAAACCTTCATCAACGGACACAGCCACGCCTATGTGAACGTGCTCGTTGAAGCGTATTCGATCGCCCAACCAGCTGCTGTTGACCACTGGATGCTTTTTCAAGGCCAAAGCCGCTGCTTTGACCACCATGTCATTGAAACTCACACGCACTTCACCCGCGTCATTGA
>CAJQKK010000036.1 GCA_905478895.1 uncultured Flavobacteriales bacterium
TTTTACATTCTTCTACCTCATCTGATTCTGCGCTGCGCACGGATAACCTTCTAATTCTAAAGACATGGAACGCGACGATCTCATAGTGAACGACAGCTACGCATTGAATGCGCACCACAGCGAGGAGGAGGGTGCTGCCATTCGCAAAAATGTTTGGAAAGTAACCGCCATCTTGACCTTCCTGACCACCGCAGAAGTCTTCATGGGCATCTACTTCAAGCGAGCAGAGACCTTCACCTGGAGCATGATCAAGTGGACGTTTGTGATTTTGACCCTCGTGAAGGCAGCGTACATCGTGCTTGTGTTTATGCACTTAGGAGATGAACGACCCAACCTCAAAAAAGTTGTTTTGGCGCCGTACATGCTCTTCATCGGATACTTGCTCTTCATTGCCATCTCGGAAGGGTTTGGCCACTTGAGCAACTCCACCCTGTTTCACTGATTTCCATCAGCATGTGAACTTCGCCCTTGTTGAAAGGGTTTGATTCCTGTGAAACATCGTCGCTCCAATACCATTCGGAAATACGTTTACCTCCTGAGCATTATGCTCGGTCTGCCGCTCACGGGCTTGCTGATTTTGGGAATTGATGGAGACCATCATTTCAACACCCTTCCGTATTACACAGCAGAAGGCACATTGGACGAATGGTCTGAGCAGGCACAGCGCATCGAACGGTTTTCCTTGATCAACCACAACGGAGAACCTTTTGACTCCGAAAAGTTGAACGGCAAAGTCTGGATTGCGGCCTTTTTCCCCACCAATGCGCCACACGTCGCCCAGTTTACGAAGCAATTGCTCTGGCCAAACTTTCGGTACCGCGACGAGAGTGATATCATGACGGTATGCTTCACATTGGACGCTGCCCACGACCAGCCAGAAGTGCTGAAAAAATACGTAGATCGCAATACCCGATACAATGGTTTTTCAGACAAGTGGCAATTTCTGACAGGCGACCAAGCGCAGATCGATGGCATTGTGCGAGAGTCCTTTATGATCCAACGCGATGAAGCTGAACCCAACAACATTGCAACGCTCTGGTTGGTAGATGGAGCCGGCTACCTGCGCGGGGTCTACCATGCGGCTTCAGAAGATGCGATCAAAGATGCTGTGGAAGACATTGCGCTACTGCAAAAGGAGATGGACGAAGCGGCGTATGAGCGCAAGAAAGCGCTGGCACGGCTCACCGACGAATCGCCCCTACCTATTCTAGGGCCTCCAGGGCATACCGTTCCAGCCTTTGCTTTGACAGCGGCCAACGGCTCCGAATTCTCCCACCGCGACGTCCAAAATCGCCTGCGAATCGTCGACTTCTTTTTCACCCGCTGCCCCACCATTTGTCCAATCATGTCGAGCCAAATGGCACGGCTACAGGCCCAATTGATTGACCGTGGAATGCAAAATGACATCCTCCTCTTGAGTCATTCGGTAGACCCCGAGCATGATTCCCCCCAAAAGCTGGAGGAATATGGTCAGAAGCTGGGAAGGAACCCGGCCGTTTGGGAAATGCTGACAGGAGAAAAAGAAGCAATCTATGACCTGGCCCGAAACGGCTATTTTCTCACGGCCATTGAGAGCGATACGGCAGCCGGCGGAATTTTCCATAGCGACACCTTCGCCTTGATCGATGCCCAAGACCAAATCAGAGGCTATTACGACGGCACAAGCACCGAAGAAGTCGATCGACTCATGGCAGATGCATACCGGCTTTGGATCCAACCGGAAACCAACCCCTAACAACTCAATGGAAAACGAACGCAACATCAAACGATTCATTTGGACGATGGCGGTAGTCATCCCCGCCGCGGTCGCTCTGCTGTTTTTGATCCCACCCGTCGAAAACCTTTCCGAGGAAGTCAAAGCGTCCCTTTATCTCCTGCCTAAACTGAATGCGTACTTCAATGGTACGGCCTTTCTTTGCCTCATCGGTGCCTTCCTTGCCATCAAAAACAAGAACATTAAGGTACACCGGGCGTTTACGACGACGGCCTTGGCCCTGAGCATGTTGTTTTTGGTCAGTTACGTTGCCTTTCACCTGACCACCGAATCCACCAAATTCGGTGGGGAAGGATGGATTCGAACGGTGTACTTCATCATCTTGATTTCGCATATTCTCTTGTCCACTGGAATCATTCCTTTGGTCCTATTCACGTATGTCAGAGGACTGGGCATGCAAGTAGAAAAACATCGCAAAATCGCAAAAATCACATGGCCCATTTGGTTGTACGTGACCGCGACCGGCGTCATCGTGTACTGGATGATCTCCCCGTATTACCCTCACTGAAGCCATCCATCCCATCCTGATGAACGCCAAGATTTTCTGCAAGCGCACCAGCGCATTTCTCCTTGCTTTTGTTCTGCTTGCCGTGGCCGTGCCAGCAGATGCGCAATGCGTCATGTGCAAAGCGGTTGCCGAAGACAGCGCCGCTGACGGCGGACTGGGTGCAGGGCTGAACAAGGGCATTCTCTACCTCATGGCGGTGCCTTACATTTTGTTATCCGCCCTTTTTTTCGTAATTTATAGGAAGTGGAAAGACGATTCTACTTCTTAAACATGCGAACAAAATCACCCTCAAGCGCTTTCCGCTTCCCCTCGGCACTCGCTGCCGCATGCCGCATGCTCTCGTTTCTCATTGCCATGGCTATGGCGACAACCCTCTTCGCCCAATTTACGGTCGAACGCAGTCCATGGCTGGATGCAGGCTCGGTGACAGATGATCCAGTGAATCAGACATGGACCGTCAAAGATGCCGAAAGCAACCGCTCGTTGGATGTAGAGCTCACGGTGGAAGGATTGAATCCGCGCAAACCCGTTTCTGTGCGCATTCAAAAGGACGCCATGCTCAAGTTGCAATCACAGCGCCGCTACACGCGCATCTGTGTCGAGCCCGATTACATGCTCTTCAGCGACCGTATTTATGCAAGTCCCGATGTGCTGCATGACACATTGCGGCTGGCTCCCCTCGCTGTTGGTTTGGAAGTTGAATTGGAACCCATTGTTTTTTATCCGGGCACCAATGATTTGTACTTTTCTTCCATCCCCACCCTCGAAGCGCTGCTGTCTTTTGTGGAGGTGAACCCGACCATTGCCATCGCAATTCAGAGCAACCTCGGTTACGAAAGCGCATATGAAGATGCCGAGATGGCGCGTCGAGCGCGAGCGCGAGCTGTCTTTGAGTATTTGGTCAGTTCCGGGGTAAACCCCAATCGATTGGCCATTGATCCACTGGAAGATGACTATGCGAAGCTAGCGGCGCCGCAATCCATTGAAGAGGCGGAAGCAGCGCAACGCATCACCGTTCGGGTTACCAATTATTGAAAAA
>CAJQKK010000037.1 GCA_905478895.1 uncultured Flavobacteriales bacterium
TGAAAAAGAAGTATTCAAATCTGCTCCGATGGCGCAACCGGACCTTTCAGATCACCAAGAATTATTGGAAAGGCAGCTGAAACCCGAAGCACGTACCGATATCATTCGTGAGTTGAAGGATTTGGGGCTGAAGCCAACTTCCATGATTGATGTTTCGGACGGATTGGCATCCGAGACGTTTCATTTGTGCGCTGCTTCGGGCTGTGGGGTGCGAATCTATGAGGATAAATTGCCCATCAATTCCCACGCTTACGAAACGGCTAGGGCCTTCAATTTGGACCCAACACTTTGCATGCTCAGTGGAGGAGAAGACTATGAATTGCTGTTCACCATTGACCAATCGGAATTTGAAAAGGTCCGCAACCTGCCAAAGCTTTCGGTGATCGGGCACATGGTCGAAGACGCAACAGAGAAAACATTGGTAACGAAAAACGGAGTGGAGGCTCCGTTGAAGGCCCAAGGCTGGGACGGCATCAAGAAATCGAGTGATGAAAGCGTGAATTGAGAAGAAAATGTGCGGAATAACGGGCATATACGGCATTCCTGAGACGGATGCTTGTGCGGCATCCGCAGAGGCGCTTGCACGCATGACCAAGAGCATTGCTCACCGGGGCCCAGATGCAAGTGGGTTGTGGACATCGGATGAGGAAGTGATGTTGGGCCACAGGCGCTTGAGCATCATCGATACCCAGGAGCACTCCAACCAGCCTTTTATTCACGCTCCAACCGGTGACGTGATCGTATTCAACGGCGAAGTATACAATTACCGTGAATTGCGGGAGGAGTTGAAGGGAGGGTTCAAATTCCAAACGGAGTCCGATACCGAGGTTGTGCTTGCCGCTCTGCAAGCTTGGGGAACAGCAGCATTGCATCGCTTCAATGGCATGTTTGCGTTTGCCTTCTGGTCCAGCGAAAAGCGGGAAATCCTGTTAGCGCGCGACCGGATGGGCATTAAACCACTTTATTTTGCTGAGACGCCGTCAGGATTGATTTTTTCGAGCGAAGTGCGCAGCCTGCTTGCTTCGGGTTGGATCGATAAGCGGCACGACCCAATTGCATTGGCCGATTACCTTCGGTATCAAACGGTGCATGCGCCGCGAACCATTATTCAGGGGGTTTCCATGCTGCCTGCAGGCCATTGGATGCGCTTGCAAGGGGAAGAAACCACCGTGTCTTCGTGGTGGGATTTGGCTGCAGAAGCGGCGAATATTGAACGTGAATTGCCGCGCCCGGAGCGATTGAAACGCATTCGCAGCGCCATGGAGAACGCTGTGGATCTGAGGATGCGTTCCGACGTTCCACTCGGCGCTTTTTTATCCGGAGGGATTGACTCGAGCGCCATTGTCGGGCTCATGAAGTCTGCAACGGACCAACAGGTTTCGACCTTCAGTGTTACGTTCGACGAAGGAGAATTTGACGAGAGCACTTGGTCTCGTATGGTGGCCAAACGCTTTGATACCGATCACCATGAAATCCGGTTAGAAAGCAAAGACTTTTTGCATCAAGTTCCAGATGCTTTGTCAGCGATGGACCACCCCTCAGGAGATGGTCCAAACACCTATGTTGTGAGCGCTGCCACGAAAAAAGAAGGAATCACGGTTGCGTTGAGTGGATTGGGAGGGGACGAAAGTTTCGCGGGCTATCCGGTTTTCAAACGGTCGCAGCAGCTTCTGGAAAAGCGCTGGTTAGCATCGTGGCCGAAGGGGTTGCGAAAGGCGGTGGGAGCGGTTTATTCCGCGGGCAAAAAGGACGCGACATCGCGAAAGATGGCCGCTCTCCTCGGGGGAGATTATTTTGATTTGGAGCACACTTATCCACTGTCACGTCAAATTTTCTTGGAATCGGACCTCAGAAAGTTGGCACCGCAAGCAGCCCAAATGCCCAACGAAGTTTACCAGTGGTTGAGCCAAAAGATTGCACCGGAAAGCAATGGGTTTGCGTTGCCTTTTTTATCCAAAGTGAGTTTAGCGGAAATGGGCACGTACATGAACCATACGCTGCTCAGAGACACAGACCAAATGTCGATGGCGCATGCCTTGGAGGTGCGGGTCCCGTTTCTGGATCATCACCTGGTGTTGGAAGCAATGGCCACGCCGGATAATCAGAAGTGGCCGCACACCCCAAAGCAACTGCTTACAGATGCAATTCCTGATTTGCTGCCTGACGAAGTCATTCACCGACCTAAAATGGGCTTTGTTTTGCCTTGGGAGCAATGGATGAAGCGCGATTTAAAGGCGACTTGCGAAGGCGGCTTGGCGTATTTATCGGGCATTGATGGAGTCTCCAAACGGGAAATTGCCCGCATTTGGGGGGCATTCCTTAAGGGGGATGCGCGTTGGACTTTTTCGAGGCTTTGGACGTTGGTCGTTTTGGGCCATTGGATGAAAGAAAACGCAATTCAATGAGGCGCCTGCGAATTGTCATATCGGCAGACTGGTTCCCTCCGGCATACCGCGCAGGAGGTCCCATTCGCAGCGCCTTCAACCTGTGTGCACTTCTCGCGAAGCACCATGATGTTTGGGTCGTAACCAGTGTCCACGACTTGGGAGAAGAAGAAGCGTTGGATGTCACGCAAGACGCTTGGAATGGGATGAAAGTCGGTGATGCTTCGGTCCAGGTTCGTTACTGCAGCAAAGGGACATTGGATCGCCGCACTTGGGCAAGGATATTGGACGAAATCAAACCAGAAGTGCTACATCTCAACAGCATGTTTTCCAAAGAGCACGCCCTCATTCCGCTTCGATTGACACGGAAGCGTTCCGACATACGGGTGGTGCTGGCGCCTCGGGGCATGCTGGGGAGCGCTGCCTTGAGCATCAAACCATTGAAGAAACGGGTGTTTTTGAGTGTCGCGCGGATGCTCGACCTTTTCAAGGGAGTCATTTGGCACGCATCGACCTCAAATGAATCGAAGGAGGTCCAAATGCATTTTCACCCGGCACGTGTTCGAGTAGCGCAAAACCTTTCGACATCACTGCCGCCCACAAACCCTGCGCGCCCTTCGGATGGTTGGAGAATTGTCGTGATTGGACGCATTCATCGTGTGAAAAACCTTGATTTTGGTTTGCGTGCGCTGCTCCAGGCAGAAGCTTCTCGGCCGGTGGAATTGGACTTCATTGGTCCGGTAGAAGACGAAGTGTACCAAGGTGAATTGCAAGCCATGGCAGATGCACAACAAGCGGTTAAGGTTCGATTTCTCGGAGGAATGCCCCCGTCGGAATTGGCGCCTCATTTCGAAGCGGCTCATTTCTTGCTGTCTTCGACGACGCAAGAAAATTTTGGTCATTCCATTGTCGAATCCTGGGCCCACGGTTGCCCCGTGTTGATCAGTGATCGGACACCCTGGAGGCAACTGCAGGAAAAAGGAATTGGGTGGGATTGGCCATTGGATGAGGACGTCTGGCAATCGGGCCTGTCCGAGGCGATGGCATTGGATGCGGAAAGTTGGGCCTCCATGTCGGAACGAGCGAGGGAGTTTTTCAAAACCCATGTCCGCAATGACGCGGCAGAAAAGGCTAACTTGGAGTTGTTTCAACCATGAACCGCATTCAACAATTATTCGGCATTCAGCATCCCATTATCCAGGCGGGAATGATTTGGTGCAGTGGATGGGAATTGGCAAGTGCGGTGTCGAATGCAGGCGGATTGGGCATCATTGGAGCGGGCTCCATGTATCCGGAAGTGTTGCGCGATCAGATTCAGAAATGCCAAGCTGCCACCAATCGTCCTTTTGCGGTGAATGTTCCGCTTTTGTACCCTTCGATTGAAGAGCACATGGCGTCAATCGTT
>CAJQKK010000038.1 GCA_905478895.1 uncultured Flavobacteriales bacterium
AACTGGAGTAGAATCTCCTGAACTTCACGGCATGGCTCATCGAAGAATTTGGTCCACATTCGTGGTTGTTGCAGCGAGTAGTTTGAGTGCGTGGTGGGTCATGGATCGCAAGGTGGAACAAAGGCAACTGCTGAATCCGGGGACGCTGGCATCGGATCGTTTTACGCATTGGGAATATCCTGCCATGCTACCATTGGGAATGACTGTGAAAGCCGGTGATTCGCTTCCTGCCTTTCTTTTTGCTTCGGGAATGGATTCGGCCTCGTTCATTTGGTTCGTGTCGTCAGAGCCGGTTTCTGTGCCGCCACGATATACTGAGCAGCGTTGGGGAGGAGGCTGGTTGATTGGTGAAGATTTGGCCCAATGGGAGGAGAATCCTGGAGAAATGGCGGCGCATTGGGCGCCTCGTTCACCGGGAATAAATACGATGAAGCGTTTGCCCAATGGTGAACTCAAATCAAGGCATTGGATGCCGAATGAGGATAAGGGAAGAATGAGCACTTCCTGGGTTGCTTCTCAGGTCACGCCGCTCGCACCGCTTTCCCCTTTTTGGACCCAGTGGTTTGCAAACATTGCGGACAATTCCAAAGGCACCTGGCAACAAGCAAGGGTGGGGGCGGCGCCCGCAGTAGCCTCGCGGATGGGGTATGATTCCCTGGTGCAACGGACCGATGGAAGTTGGATCATGGCTGAGGGAGCGAATGGAAGCTGGATGGTGGGAATTGAAATGGCCGATTCTGCGCGTTCGGTCGGAGCGAATGCCCAGTGGCGCGATGGCGTTCAACTTTTTTCTTCTGCAGGTGACTCACTGGATTGGGAGGACATCGGTTTTCCAAATGGCCAAGTTCAAGAGCGGAGCAAAATAGAGGTCGATGCTGATTTTGGCCGGTGGGAACAAGGGCGAAAACAATGGGGAATCCACGCAGAAGGCGATCGAATTGTTTGGCGCAGTGATCCCAATCCCACGGCTCCGACGCCCACCGCAGATGCGCGAATAATGGCAGTCCCTGGGGCCCGTTCCAGGGAGCAGAATGCCGGTCGATTGGGAACGGTTAGAAACCACCGAACGGACCAAGAGATGAATGTGATGTGGGAACCGCCTGTGGTGGTGGCTCGGGCAAGCGATGGTTCTGCCGTCTGGAGTTTGGAGGTCGATGCGATGGAGGCGCCAACGATTTGGGAAGTTGATTTGTTCCGGAATCGCAAGTACCAGACCGTGGTTTCCACCGGACAAAAGGTACATCTCGTTGATGTGCTGGGTCGAGCGGTGAAAGGGTTTCCCAAGCGCTGGTCACGGGGGTTTTCAGCGGTGGCGGTATTTGATTACGACCGGAATCGGCAGTACCGGTTCTTGATGGCGGCACCCAACGGTGAGTTGTTCAACTTTCGGCGCGAAGGAGAGCGAACCCCAGGTTGGAATTTCACCGCTCGTCCTGGGCGGTATATTACTTCTCTTGCGCACATTCGTGTGGCGAACAAGGACTACATATTTGCGGGCCAGGACGATCAATCCGTGCGTTTTTTGAAGCGCTCTGGAGAAGACCGATTTGACTCTCCCCTTCAATTCCCTTCGGGCGAGCCTGTTGTTTTTCGTTTGGGAGCGTCCCTCGCGTCTTCTACCGTATTGTTTTTGGATTCAACGGGATTGCTGCAGGAACGAACGATTGGTGAAAACGAGCCGACTGGGATGAATGGACTGACAAGGGGACAGTCTGTATCGCTCGAGGACAGAACAGGGGATGGAATACCAGAAGTGGTCGTGCGGATCGAGGGCGGTGAAGAAATATGGGACGCTCGAAATCGGCGAATAGACGTGGACTAAATCACTCAGTCAGCCAATATCGAACGGCTGATGACAATTTTTTGCACTTCGCTCGTTCCTTCGTAAATCTGGGTGATTTTCGCGTCGCGCATCAACCGCTCCACGTGGTATTCTTTTACGAATCCATAACCACCGTGGACTTGAACAGCTTCTACCGTTTGCTTCATGGCCACCTCAGAAGCATAGAGTTTTGCCATGCTTGATGCCAAATCATAATCTTCGCCAGCATCTTTCAAGGCGGCCGCCTTCCAGACGAGCATGCGAGCAGCTTCAATTTGCGTGGCCATGTCAGCCAATTTGAAGGCGATGGCCTGGTGTTTATGGATGGGCTTTCCAAACGCTTCGCGTTCTTTGGAATATGCCAAAGCCAACTCCAATGCGCCAGAGGCGATTCCGAGCGCCTGAGCGGCGATTCCGATTCGCCCACCAGCAAGTGTCTTCATGGCAAATTTGAATCCAAACCCATCCGCACCTATGCGGTTCTCCTTGGGAACTTTCACGTCTTGGAACATCAATGTGTGCGTATCAGACCCGCGAATTCCCATCTTGTCTTCTTTGGCTCCAACGATGAATCCAGGCATATCGCGTTCCACAATCAACGCGTTGATTCCCCGGTGTCCTTTGTCCACATCCGTCTGGGCAATCACCAGATAGGTGCTCGCAGAGTTTCCGTTGGTAATCCAGTTTTTGGTGCCATTGAGTAGGTAGTGATCGCCGCAATCAACCGCTGTTGTTGCCTGTGAGGTTGCATCTGATCCGGCTTCGGGTTCGCTCAAGCAAAAAGCCCCGATTTTCTGTCCCATTGCCAGAGGGCGAAGGAATTTTTGTTTTTGCTCTTCCGTGCCATATTCCTGCAATCCATAGCAAACGAGTGAATTGTTGACACTTACGCAGACACTCACTGAAGCGTCAATTTTACTCAACTCTTCCATGGCGAGCACATAACTCATCGTATCCATTCCACTGCCGCCATATTGCTCATCCACCATCATTCCCATGAAGCCAAGCGCTCCGAGTTCGCGGATTTCTTCCGTGGCAAAGCGCTGCGCATTGTCCCGCTCAATGATGGTGGGTTTCAACGTTTGTTGGGCAAAATCGCGAGCGGCATCGCGAACTGCGATTTGTTCTTCCGTGAGTTCGAGGTTCATTTCCTAGCTGCTTTCGGATTCGTCATTGTTTTTGGAGAAATTGCTCCATCTTTCCGAAACCAAAGATAGGGCGTTCTGGATGGTCAGGTAAGGAGTTGAAATTCAGTAAAATGGCAGATAACACAATGGCAAGGGAGTTTGTGGTTTTGGGCATGATGTCAGGTACTTCGCTCGATGGATTGGACTTGTCCGTATCCAAATTCACACAGGATGAAGCCTCGGGAAGCTGGGATGGCGTGCTTCAATCGTACTGTTCTATTCCGATACCTGCATCATGGCAAAACAAGCTCAGAATGCTTCCCTCGTGCTCTGCAGTGGAATGGCAACAAGCGGGTTTGGATTGGTCCGCTTGGTGCAGCGAATGTGCGCAGGGTGCGGTTGATATTGAATCCTTGGATTTGGTCGTTTTCTCCGGCCAAACGGTTTTTCATCGACCCCAATTGGGTTGGACCGGGCAATTGGGAAATGGCGCTGCTTTGTATGCAGGGCTTGACTGCCGCGTTCCGGTGGTTTGTGACTTGAGGAGTCTCGATGTGGCGTTGGGAGGGCAAGGCGCACCGCTGGTTCCCGTTGCGGATGCGTTGCTTTTCCCTTCCTACGATGCCTGCCTCAACCTTGGAGGCTTTGCCAATGTGAGCCATGCGGGGCAAGGGGATAGACAAAGAATGGCTTGGGACATCGGGCCCTGTAACTTGGTGCTGAATCACCTTGCAATGCGAGAGGGTCGGCCTTTTGATGAAGATGGCCAATGGGCTGCTCAGGGCGTGGTTCAGTCAGAGTTGTGGAATCAATGGATGGCCATCTCATATCATCACGAACCGGCACCGAAGAGCCTTGGAACGGAATGGCTTGAGTCTGTCTTTTGGCCCATTTTGAATGGTTGGGAAATGAATCATGCCGTCCATACCAATGATTTACTGGCTACAGCGACGGCCTATATTGCTTCAACGATTCGGGCCTCTGCAGGTGGTAAGTCGACCTTGGTGACAGGAGGAGGAGGGCACAATACGACGCTGGTGAATAGACTACAAGAAGCTCCTTCGGAATTTGTTAGAGCCGATGCACTGCAGGTGGTTCTTCCTGAAAAGGATCTCATCGATGGCAAAGAGGCGCATGCCTTTGGCTTTTTGGGATTGCTGCGCGCATTGGGCGTAGATAATGTGTGGAATTCCGCCACCGGTTCTTCTACGGATCACCTGGGTGGTGCCATGTGGGGATATTTTGGCCATCGTGGGGCCTGAAGGAAGTATATTCGCACTCGCCAAAAGCAATGCAATGAACATGAAAGAGATGCTCCAGGCTTACGAAAAGCGTAGCCCAGAAATTGTTTTCGAATGGAACGATGCAGAGACTGATGCCCGTGGTTGGGTCGTGATCAATTCCCTGCGCGGCGGAGCTGCTGGCGGAGGAACACGCATGCATCCCCGCTTGGACAAGGACGAAGTGATCAGCCTCGCCAAGACCATGGAGATCAAGTTTACTGTGAGCGGCCCACAGATCGGAGGAGCCAAATCCGGCATCGCATTTGATCCCAATGACCCGCGTAAGGAAGATGTTTTGCGCCGTTGGTATGCTGCTGTCACTCCTCTGTTGAAGACTTATTATGGCACCGGTGGCGATATGAATGTGGATGAGATCCATGAAGTGATTCCCATCACAGAAGACTGCGGAATTTGGCACCCACAAGAAGGGGTGTTCAATGGCCATTTCAAGGCCAAAACCACCGAAAAGGTGAAGCGGATTGGACACCTGCGGCAAGGGGTTTCGCAAGTGGTCGAGGATCTGGAGTTCATTCCGAAAAATTCAGGGGCATCGAAATACCGAGTTGCTGATCTGATTACAGGTTATGGGGTCTCCGAGTCTGTTCGGCATTATTACAATACGTATGGAGGCGCTATTAAGGGCAAACGGGTTCTGGTGCAGGGATGGGGCAATGTAGGTGCTGCCGCCGCTTTCTACTTGGCGCGGGAAGGTGCCCTCATCGTGGGAATCATCGATCGTGCTGGAGGCATTATTCGGCCAGAGGGGATACCACTGCAGGAGATTACCGAGCTTTTTCAAACGAAAAAAGGCAATAGTTTGCATGCGGACAACTTGCTCTCCTTTGAGCAGGTCAATGATCAAATTTGGGACGTAGCTGCAGAGGTTTTCCTGCCTTGTGCCGCTTCCCGACTTGTGACCCAAGACCAACTCGACCGCATGGTAGCATCGGGTGTAGAGGTCATTTCGAGCGGCGCGAATGTGCCTTTTGCAGATCGAGAAATTTTTTACGGACCGATAGCCGAAGCCGCAGACAAGCAGATCGCAGTGATTCCGGACTTTATCGCCAATTGTGGAATGGCGAGGGTCTTTGCGTACCTCATGAGCGATGCCAATGTTGACATGTCCGATCAAGGCATTTTTCGCGACACATCCTCTACCATCCGTCAAGCGCTAGAGGCAACCCATGCCGAACGATCTGAACAAACGTTGTTGGCCGCTACCGCTTTCCGAATTGCATTGGAAAAACGCCTCGAATAATTCACCGTATTTTCATCCTTGCAAATCGCTCGGACGGTCTGATGTTGTAATTTTCACAACCGAAAACAGATAAAAATGGAGTTTATCGTACTGGCTATTTTCGTTATTGGCTATTTGTTCATTGCACTCGAGCACACCTTTCATGTGGATAAAGCCGCTAGTGCATTGCTCACCGGTACACTGTGTTGGGGCTTGTTTGTCATTGGAGTCCACGATGTGCCCAGTCATTTGGCCGAAGATTTTGCTTCTTTCAAAGCCCACTTCTCCGGTGATTCCGCCTTGGCCTTGCACACTTTCTTCGAGCATCGGCTGTTGCACCACATGGAGGACATCAGCTCGATTTTGTTTTTTCTTTTGGGCGCCATGACGATCGTAGAATTGGTGGATGCGCACGAAGGATTTGCTGTGATAACCGACCGCATCAAGACCTTAAATAAGGTGCGTCTGCTCTGGATCATCGCCGTTTTAACCTTCTTCTTTTCAGCTGTATTGGACAACCTGACAACCTCGATTGTTATGGTTTCCCTGCTTCGAAAGCTGATTGATGACAAAGAGACCCGGTGGATGTTTGCCGGTGTTGTGGTGATTGCGGCCAATGCAGGTGGGGCCTGGTCTCCCATCGGGGATATCACGACCACCATGCTTTGGATTGGCAATCAACTCACGGCTGACGTGATTGTGACCAATTTAATTGTTCCTTCCATTGCTTGTTTGCTTGTGCCTCTTGGGATCTTGTCTTTTACCATGAAAGGAGAGATCAGTCGACCAGAAACCTCTTTGCATAAAGTTGATCCGACCACTGCAGGGGAGCGCAACCTTGTTTTCTTCATGGGGGTCGCCGGCTTGTTATTTGTCCCCATATTCAAAACAGTGACGCATTTGCCCCCTTTCATGGGAATGATGCTTTCCCTAGGTGTGATGTGGGTTGTCACTGAGATCATCCACCGTTCCAAGAATCACGAGGAACGCAGTCACCTTTCGGTCATCGGTGTTTTGCGAAAAATCGATGCGGCGTCCGTCCTTTTTTTCTTGGGCATTTTGTTGGCTGTCGCTTCGCTGCAAGAGATTGGTCACCTCATCAATGCGGCTTCATGGCTGCGTGACACGATGGGCAATGTTTACGCCATCAATGTGACCATAGGGTTTTTGTCTGCCATTGTCGACAATGTTCCACTCGTCGCGGCTTCGATGGGAATGTATGACGTCACCGCTGCGGGGGCTGCGGCTTCTGAATGGGAAGGGTATTTTGTGCAGAATGGCATCTTTTGGCAATTCTTGGCCTACTGTGCCGGTACGGGAGGTAGTGCCCTCATCATCGGCTCTGCTGCAGGTGTTGCCGTCATGGGCCTTGAACGCATCGACTTCATGTGGTACTTAAAGAAAATCAGCCTTTTAGCGATTTCCGGATACTTGGCCGGTGCGTTGGTTTTTTGGTTGATGTTCCGCTAATCATTCGCCAAGCTAGGACCGTTTTGTGAACCGTTACCGGTCGAAAATTGGTTGGAAGGGGTGCGATGAGGCCCAATAATTGATTGAACTTTCTCGTTTCAATCTAGGCACTCAACGGACCCACTACATGAACAACTTTTTGATCCTTCAAACGCTGACCACCGGAGCCAGTGAAGCACAAGCCATTAACGAATCGGCCGCTTCAGATGGCATCCAGCAAGTCGATGTCAGTATTTTTGAACTGCTACTCGAAGGCGGCATTTACATCATGGCCCCACTTGCACTGATGTCCATGATCGCCATATACGTTTTCATTGAACGAACGTTGGCCATTCGCAAAGCGGAAAAGGTCACACCGGATTTCATGGATAAAATCCGGGACTACATCAGCCAGGGTAGCTTCGAAAGCGCACGCAATTTGTGCCAGGACTCAGACACTCCCATGGCTCGGATGCTGGACAAAGGAATCAGCCGCATCGGGAAGGATTTGAAAGACATCAGCGTTGCGATTGAGAACATCGGCAAGCTGGAGATTTACAATTTAGAGAAAAACCTTAGCTCGCTGGCCACAGTGGCTGGTGCAGCGCCGATGGTGGGTTTCTTGGGAACGGTCATCGGCATGGTCAATGTATTTCTGGATATGGAAACAGCTGGCACGGTCCGGGTTGAGGATATATCCAGCGGAACCAAGCAGGCCATGATCACCACGATTGTGGGATTGATTGTGGGAATCATCGCGTACATGGCCTACAACAACCTCGTAAGCAAGGTCAGTAAAGTGGTGCACAAGATGGAGGCGACGAGCATTGAATTCATTGACATTTTGGAAGAACCTGCCGCATGAATCTCGGACAACGCAATAAAATCAGTGTGACCGGGAATATGTCATCCATGACCGACCTGGTTTTTCTGTTGCTCATATTCTTCATTATCCTGTCGACTTTGGTGAGCAATGGGGTAAACGTCGAATTGCCGCAGGCCAAAGGCACCAATTC
>CAJQKK010000039.1 GCA_905478895.1 uncultured Flavobacteriales bacterium
TGAACGCGTCCATGACTGCCTACAAATTTCCCATGCGCATCGCTCGGAAGGAAGAGCTTTCCCCGGAGGCACTCGTAAATCTGCTGCTTCCTGCTTGAGCATATAGGATTTCAAAAACAAGCAAGCACCTCGAACATTCACACAATAAACACACATGAAAAAGTCCATTCTTTTATTTGCTCTTGCGTTGTCTGCATCCCTGCAAGCACAGGTTTTTTTTCAGCATGCTCATTCGAATTCTACTCAAAATTGTGAAGCAAAACTTACAGTCACATTGAAATCAGACAATCAGCACAGTTATCAATTGTCGAATGTGCTTCCCAATGGAGAGATCAACACCTACATTGATGATGCATGGTGTCGCAATAGAATTGAGCTGCTTCCCTTCCAATCGGATGGAAGCACTCAAATACTGAGCATTTACCTCCTTGTTGGTGATGTGCCTTACAAAAAGGTACTGAAAGACACCTACACTCTCACCTCAAAAAACAAAGGAGGGTCATGCTTGTCACGGTTTCATTTGGACAAAGAGGTGGGAGCAAATTCAAGAGCATATGTGACAGGTATGGCAGAAATCGTTGGATATAGTGATTTCAATTAAGGCAACATGACATATGCTGGTTCATCGCTTTTTTTCGAATCTCTAGTTCTTGATACCGAGTTTGCTTGTCCTGTTCACTTCTGTCTTGTATCGCATACGATTCGAGGAGGGAATATCCACCAAATCAGGTTTTCAACTGCGTTGCAGTAGCCTGATTTTTTTTTTGATTAAAGAAGCCCTTCGTTCTCGACGCATCATTAAGCTTCAGTCCACGGAGCGCATGTACGTTATGTACTTCAAATCTTGTGTATGGCCAGTAGGCAAGGGGTTCTTGATGTAGAATCCAATTCGGCTCACTTCACCACCGGCTTCGAATAATGCTTCCGGGATCCTCAGGCTCGTTACCCGATTTCCACCATTAAAGTTGTGGTTTTCCCAAACGTCCACCCCACCAAATTCATCCGGCTTTTCAGGTAAAACGAAGCCCTGGGCTGCCGTGTGACAAACAGAGTAAAGCGAATCTGTGCGATTGCCGATGAATTCAAACTCTTCGCCAAGCTTGGCTATTACCCAGCCTTTTCCCTCTGTCTGCAAAATCATAGCTGTTTCTGGCTCAAGGGATGATTTTGAAATTTCGATAAGCGGAAGTGCCCCTTCAGGAAAATCTACGATGGCAATCTGATGACACCCATTGTGCTGCTCAACCAAGCATTGGGTTTGAGTGATATCAAAATCCTCGAGCTCTGGAGCCGTCCACAGCTCCTCGAAATTAGAGGCAGCGCTATTCCCACTCAGAATCTCATCAATGAATTGGTCTTGCGCAAACTGCCATAAGTCTTCTTGCTCCCATGTTTCCGACGTATCTGAAAGGCATAAACTCCTGAAAAAAATCGCCTCATCGAATTCACCTGCACAAGACAGTTCCTCACACAACAGGTAATTCAGCTGCTGGATCTGCCAATCATCTTCCATCAATTTCAAAGCCAATCTTGCAGCCTGAACGATGTCTTTTGCGCCGTTGTATCTATCGCCCATTCTATGATAATAATCTTGCAATCCGTTTGCATGCCAAAATGCCGCCTCGGCACGATTATAACTGTCAGAACCAGACCTAATCAAAATCTCTAATTCACTTAATAATTGCTGAGAGGCCTCGACCAATTTGACTGAGCTATCCGGATGTGCGAACCCATATTCTATCGAGATATCGGAAACCAGCGAATACAGTTGATAAATGACGAAATACTCAAGTTCATCATATTCATCTATTGCATTGAACTCCTGTTGAACTTCATGAATTGAATCCATTAGTCCCAACACGTTCATATTGGTCAAAAATCCACCACTTTTTAATCGAAAGTCAAGAATCTCCAATTGAATGACCTTGTCATAATTACCCGCCTGTGCCATTGCTTCTTGATAATCACCCTTCACAGTATTTGTGAGAGGATATACGCCTTCATCATTTAATGCCCTTAACTCTTCAAGAATTTTCCAATGATGCTTTCTTGTAGAACTGTAAATACTTTCTCGACTCAAACAATCCGCAATTGCTTTGACTTCATAAGCAGCATCCATCAATACCATACAAGCAGGCACAAGCACCTTCAATTCCTCTTCGTCGAGTGAAACCGAGATAATCTCCAACAAAAGCTTGATATATCCATCTAGTTCCAGGCAATCGAGATCAACGGGCTTTATCAAGTGGAGGACATTATCGTAAAGACAAAGGACTCGTTCTTCGTAGTCAAGAACATCAAGTTCTTCAGAGAGCTCTTTCCCGATTCTGAGATAACGCCATATTTCTTGGGCGTACGAAAGGAGTTCTTTGGAATCCCAATTGTCAAATGATTCTGCCGCCTTCATGCCCGCAACATCACTAAAATCACAAGTCGGGACTCGATTTGTAAGTCGCAATAGATTCATTTCGGCTTCTAACAATTCGAGCCAAGTAGCCCTCGATATTTCTGCCTTTGAAAAATCATCCTCGACTAAAATCCACTGATTCTCCAAAAACAAACTAACCGTAAAATGCAAATCATTCAGGTCTTGATCACCCAAGTATTCCGCGACGAAACAACTCCAATTATTCAGAAGTGAGTCTGAAAATGCTTGCTTCGTCGGTGAAATGGCCAAGAGCTCCGCATATCCTATTTCCACCAGGTCGTCAAGGACATCCATTAAATCAACGTAGGACCCTGAGCAACTCTTGTAAGATCTCGCCCATTCACGGTCAAAAAATTGAAGCAACGCCTCTTTCATTTGCTCTTCCTGAGCACTTGAAATCAGCGTTTCACAGGCTGCGACCAAATATCTTTCAAGTACTTCGGTTGACACTTGAGATTCATAGTCAATTGGCGTTTCTAACCAAGCCGTTATTGTTTTAAAGGCTTTACTGCGCACATACTTCTCCAAGGCTTTGCCACCAGATTTCGAATCCACCTCAAAAATCGCCTGTACTAGCATCATAAAACTTATTGAATTCGCATAAGCTAGGTCGGCTTGACTCGATACATCAGCATAGAAGTCATAATACTGATTCATCAAGTCAATTATCGCTTCTGAACTCATTTCCTCTACAACCTGACCATATCGTTCGGTCTCAACAAAAGCTTCGACCGCTTTCACCAATTCACATTGTAAAAATACTGACATCAATGATCCATCATTATTGTAATCAACCGTCAAACCCGTGAAGGTGGACTCGATTGGTTTCACTCCAGACATTGCCGAAAAGACTAAAACAGCATTTTGTATATCCAACAACTCAAGCTCTTTTAGTGACAAAAAAACAGCTGCTTCTTCCACTTCCAGCAAGCTCAGGAATTCATAGCCTATACTAAGCAAATCTGGAGCGACCTCCCGGTCTTTCAGTACAGACTTGAAACCGGGATACTCGGAAGCCGATATCACTCCACTCTGGAGGCGATACAGTTCGTTGTAAAACGTAAGTTCAGCAAACCTGAGCAACGTATTCGAATCAAGTTCGACCTTTTCATTTGCATAATAGCTCACCAGCTGATACGCCGCTTCGACCCCGACTGCTGTATCTGGAATGATAAGAGCGTTTTCCTTAAAGCCTCGAATCAGCAACTCCTCAAAGTCATCCAGAATATTCTGAAATTCAACCATGCTGATATCAGGCAACTGACGAAGGACCAATCGCTCGGTGAGCTTATTCTCCTCGACAGGTACTTGCCGTTTCTGACTTAATTCCAATACCGTTTTCCGAATCGTTTGGAAAGATTCCTGCAGGGATCTGCCTGGCTCTCCAATCAATTTTGCGAATGCTTCTGCATAAGCTGAATACATACCACTGCCGTCAGCTGCAGTAGTTCCATACTCCGTGCTATATGCCACAAGAGTACCTGTGGGCGGGTTTACCTTCGAAAGCCCAGCACCGCCTCCATACGAGCGCGACCACTTTCGCTCAAATGGATTGACCCTGCATGCATCTAAAACGACTACGAATGCGGTGGAATCAGTGAATTTCTCGTATTCGTTAATGAGTGACTTAATTGGAAAACACTCGTTCCCAATTCTTCGTTCATCCTGCAGTTCTGCCTCTGTAGGAATCAGGTAATTTTCATTTTCATATTGAATTCCGTGCCCAGCATAGTAGAACAGAAATATCTCTGCATCCTGAATATCAGGTTCCAATTCATCCCAAGACGACCAAAAGTCATTATAAGTGGCCAAGTTTTTATCCAGTCGCACATCAAAACCAAGCGCGGCCAGACTATCCGATACGAGTTGAGCGTCATTCACCGGATTCGGAAGAACCCCATCAACGTATTCGGAGTTTCCGACAACCCATGCGACACGTTGAGCGATCAATTCCTGTCCCGCTAAAAAAAGTGCGCTGAAAACGAATAAAAGACGAGTGACTTGTACCATTATGCAAAAGTGAATTAATTAGTGTACTAGAATCCCCTTCAAATCAGACTCATGCAAATAAACCTTCTGATGAAAACAATGCGCCTTGAGGGCAGCCTCTCTGAATGCAAAAGCACCCGGAGGCATAGATGACAGCAATTGCCTCAACTCGCCTTTCAGACTTTCCTCCTGTCTTGTATCAACCCGCTCCACTTCAGACTCCACACGTCCGAAGCCCCCAACAATCTTCAAAACATAGTGGCCAGATTGTGCCGTTGCGATTGTCCAACCTCCAGGTTGGGCTTTTACCAACGAAGGGGCGTCTCCTGAGCTTCCCGAAACCCCGCAATTTTCTACCAACTCGCCATACGCTTCCGCCTTGATAACAAGCGTGTCAGAAGCAATGCGGAAGCCATTCCAACGCTGCTGAAATCGCATCGCAACATCCCCCCCAGCCATTCCAAAGCCTCGAACAGCACCAGCCATTTCAACCTCATCCTCATCCAAAATCACGCCTTCCGTAAAAATCAGGTGCATAATCTGGCTGAAAAACCCCTCCTCTTCGCCGGCTTCAAGCAAAGCTTCAATGGTGTTGAGATTGGACAAGTCCACCCATTGAATCTCGCCATCGTCCTCCTGCAAAAAACCCTGAGCATATTCAGAAAACTGGAACGCATCTACCGGATACAGCAGCAGGGAAGTCGGGCCCGCAATGGATGCATCCTCATTGATGGTAACGGAACCTTCAGAAAGAAAAACGGAGACCACCTGCGCGTCAGTCGTCTGAGTGGCCGACAAAATCATGGCCGTAAAAAGGAGTCGAAGATGCTTCATTCAGGAAAAAACGTTTTGGGGAGAATTTTCTTCAAAAGGGGTTCGATGATTTCAACCATTTCCGCCAAGAATAAAAAGGCAATCAACGACGATGTCATGGGCCAATACCACCCAGCATTCATGAGTAGCAGAACAACCAATAGTGCCGGAATGGAAACCACCCCTAATACGAGGGCATTCACCCTTTTGCCCCAGCTCACAAACAAACTGATGTAAACAATGCCCATAGCCACCATGAGGAGCACAAGGCCTCGCAGCCATGAAGGGACTTGCCGAATCGCCACCTTTTCATCGTTGAGCATAGCTTCAATAGCCAACGCATGAACCACTGCTCCCGGAGTTACGCGTTCTCTAAACATAATGCTCGAGGCATCAGCAGCTGTTCGGTGCTTGTCCTCTGCGTCGTGCGGATTGAAAATGGAATCCGTTCCGAGGTGTGCAACAATCACGTACCGGTTGCGAACCCACTCGCTCCACCAGCCCGTTGAATCCTTGAGCAAATCCGAACCCTCTAGGGCAGCGAAGTCGCCTTGGCTCAACTGGAGTTTTCCTGCTGCTCCTTCATCAAGCGCGCGAACGCCTCGTGTCGAACCCAAGAACCGAAGAACCTGTTCCCCGGATCGGATACCCGGCCGTCCCACTATAGCCTCTGCTAGACTGGCAAACTCGCCTGCTTCCTCACCTGAGAATGCGTAGGAGCGAATCGTACGTCCCTTCGCTGTCGGCAAAGCGACATTCCCCAACCGATAGCCGCTCGAATACTCTGACGAGGGCGTAGCACCAAAAACCACTTGCATGCCGGCATCACGAAAACCAATCCAAAGGCTATCCTCGGCTAATCGCTTTTCCGATAAGATCAAATCCACCCCTAATCCCTTAGGACGCTCCGCATCGACCGTTTGAAGAAGTTCACGCAATTCTGCATTGAATGCATCTGATTCGTGCGACAGGCTGCCCGAATTAATTAAGGTCACGTGAGTCGGATAGCTGCTCCCCCAATGATCCAATCGGTAATACAAGTCATTGAGTTGAATGTCAGATTTTGCATTTAAAGTGGGATTGAGAATCTGTAGGAATGGCAATTCTTCCAGTTTACGTAGACTCATTACAACCGCGGCAATCGTGGCAAGGAAGATGACACAAAGGCGTATGCGATTAATGAGCAGCTGAATGCGATTACGATTTTTACTCTTCACGCGTTCAAAATACGATAACTGACCAATTATTGGAAATGAGCCTCACGGTATTTAGATTGGTATTTAAAACCGAAAACAATCACAATGGATAAAACATTGAGCTTATTAGGCACATTCATCAGCAATGAATTCGAGTCAAAACGATTGGCAGTAGTACTCGACCGCAGACTCAAAATGGAAATAAAATCAAACTTGAAGCTGCTTGACACCACGAGCTGGTACAATGCAACGGATGCCTATAAACTCGCTGTAGTTCAGGAACTGAATACAGAAGCTCTCTATGAATGGCTCACATTCGCAGAAAGAAAAGGATTGACAAATGAAGTGGAGGCTAGCTTGATGAATCTTTACTCGAAGACTACATCTCTTCAATCCATAGCAAATCTACTCAGCAAGTTCCCCGACATGAATAACCTGCGGATTCGAACGCGCATTTCAAACCTAAAGAAGGACTTATTGGAGAGCCTCAAGCTATTGGAATAAGCCACATCTCTCAGTCTCCGTAACAAATCCAAGCACCCCAGTAATAAGGATGAGGGTATTGCTTACGGATTTCTTGCTGGGCCAATTCCAGGGCCTCTGACGCGCTGTTTCCGTCGAGCCAGTGCTCATAAAAACGCACCATCAACTGCGATGTCACCAAATCATCCACGCTCCACATGCTGAGCAACACCGCATCTGCGCCAGCAATACGAAAGGCACGCTGCAGCCCAAAGGCTCCCCGCCCCGCTTGAAGTTTTCCACGCCCTGTTTCGCAAGCGCTCAAAACGACCAGTTCAGTTCCGTTGAGTTCGAGATTGCTACATTCCGCAGCTGTAAACCACCCTTTTTTATTTAGAACGGCCTGCTGCTCAGCACCGACATCATTGGCTCCGGATAGAAGCAAGCCCGAGCGGAACATTGGATTATTCATTTCCGGATTTTGATTTCTCGTTGGGAGCTGCGATGAAGGAGATAAGAAAAAACCGTGCGTCGCAATGTGGAGTAATTCTGGAGCTTGAACCGAAGCCAAGTTTTCCTCTGAAGCGCTCTTACCGAGGTGGTTTTTGACGTTCCAACCTGACACCTTCAATTGGTCGCCGACCTCGTTGACTTCTATTCGCGTGAAGGGCAATGGCTTCACTGCTCCTTGAGTCACTTGCCTCGAATCTTGCACCAAAAGAACCGAAGAAGAAAATGCTGGATCGCCAAAAAGGATCGCTTGACCCTCTTCTCTGTTCGACTTGAGCGGCTTGGCATTGCCATTGACGACATCGCTAATGGAAGAAACATAACGCAAAGCGATTTCATCCATGAGGTACCTCCCAGTTTCAGGGTTGACAAGGACTCCGAGATTCATGCCAACATATGCTCCGTCAGGATTTAAGTACAATGTTGAAACTCCTTGAAGTTGACGAGCGAGTGGGCTCCAAAATGTCTCATATGCAACCGACAAGGCGAGTTCGGCATCCGATTTGTTTCCTTCAATGAAATCCATAACAAAACTCAATTCAGAACTCAACTTCTCTTCCGTGTTCAACGTAATTATTTTAGACTCCTCCGCCGTTATAACGAGGGCGGCATAAACCGAGTCCAGCGGCATGAAGTCAATGTAGGCTTCCCCAGCAACAAGTCGCCTCATAACATCCCGCACACCTTGAGACCGAGTCCGCTTTTCCTCATCCTTAGCTCGCTGAATTAATTCTCGCTCAATGGTTGACTCCTGCATTTGCCTCGACAAAAGAGCCGAGTCAACAATTCCCACACCGGATTCCTGTAATGCCGTGATTTCTTTCTTGATTTCATCATATGCCTCCAGTAATTCCTTGACTGCCTCATTTTCGGAATCAGCCAATGCACTCATATAATCCCTGGTCACCTCAATGTCCCGGTTTCGAAGAGTGATCCACTCATCCATCAATTTTTCATCCTCTGAGCCGATGGACAACTCCAACGTCCGCTTGAAAAAATCAATGTGATTCAAGTAAGCAGTTTCTCGTAAGCGCTCATCCAAGGAAGACTCCAGCGCCTCAGCGCATTGTGCACTTAATTCGAATCGCTGCTTGAAATAATCCAAAGCAGTCGAAGAGTCACCTGTTAAAAGCTCCAGTTCTCCAAGTTCCCCCAGTATAAAAAGCCGTTCATTCGCTTCGTATTCTGAATAATTCAGGAGAGATTTCTCAAAAGTCTTCAATGCCTCTGAGAAGAGACCTTGCTCCTTCAGAAGAAGTGCCTTGCTCGACAAAACTTGCCTTCCTCTCGCCTGGTAATTTTCAGCGTCGGATTCTTCTCCCAAGTCGACTTCGAGTCCTCCGATAATAGATGAAGCGTCGTCTAAGTTTCCAGATTCAATCTTCTTCAGAGCCATCTGATTTCGGGCATGCCACAATAAAAAGTGATCAGCTTTCAGAATTTTTTGACCGAGGCGAAGAATCTTTTCGTCCATACTGATCGATTCCTCTATCAAGTCCATGCCATCTAAAACGGCAGAAAAATTTGAAAGGGTAAACAAGTAGTCACTATCAATAAGTCCTAATTGCTCGCGGATACGCAATGCTTCTTTGGATAAATGTGATGCGATATCTATTTCACCCAAATTGAAGTATACCGTCGTTAGATTATGTAAGGTGGTTTCATAAATTGGATGGTCTTTGCCAAACACTATTGCACGGAGGCTTAAAGATTCTTGAAGATTCTTTAAGGCCCTACGATATTCTCCCTTTTTCCCTTGAATTAGCCCCAGGGTATTGAGAGCCCCAGATAATGCAATGTCATTATTCGAATTTCGTATACACTCCACGCTTGCTTCTGCAAATTGCTGACCCAGATCAAGTTGACCATTGTTTAGGTGAATTTCAGCTATGAGATTAAGTGAGCGCGAAAGCAATTCTTGGCTTCCAAGTCTTCGGCTATGATTCTCACTCTTTTGTGTAAGAGTGTATGCCTTTTGAGTATTCGTCCCAATGAGCATTTGGGCCAAGTTGAGGGAAATTGTAATGGATTGAATTGAGCCTTCACCGTACAATTTGTCATCCAAATCAAGTGCGAGAGTCAGGCAAGAATCAGCAGCATTCACATCTCCCTTGCTGAAATAAAGCAGCCCAAGATTATTCAGTGACTCCAACCTTTGAATTGAGACCATACCGTAAGACTCTTCCCGGATGCGTAAGCTTCTAATCAAAAATTCCTCCGCACTGACGTAATCATATAAATCTTGATGGATTAACCCTAGCAAATTCAATGGCGCTGCAGCTTCTTTGGCATTCCTCCCATAAAGCTCATGTATGACCTCGAGACTCCTATGTACATATGCAGTAGCCGCCTCATTGTCTCCAGAGCCATGATAATAACTGGCAATATTTCCTAGACAAACGGCATATTCAAACGTATCGGTAATCTTGGCGTTATCGAAAAGAAGTTCCCTTTGCAATTCCAATGCCAATGCCAATGAGTCTTGTTCCATTCCAGCATGAACTTTCGCCAATACCGTCAATACAGAATTTAAAATATCACTTTCGCTTTTGGGCAACTCCTTGGACCGCCACAGAGCCTCATGCGCTAAAACATCCGCATCAACCCAGAGCCCTCGATTCATCTGACTTAACGCCAACATCGCTAAAGACCAAGGAAGCTCTGTATCCGAATCACCGAAAATTGTTCGTCTGCACTCAATTTGCACCTCTCGCCACCGGACCTCTTCATCATATCGCCGCATCTCCTGATTGCACCAAGCCAACCATCCAACAATTTCGAGATAGGCTTGAGAACACCCGGATGAGGATAGCGCATAGGCTTCCTGGGCTCTTTGAAAATGCAAAAGTGCTTCGGAGTAAGCTTGTTGCTTGAACAAGTTTTGACCGGCCAAGGACTCTAGAGTCGACAGCATACTTGATTCTGGCAGGGTTCGGTGGTATTCGATTAATGCATGCAGCGCCTCTAACTCGCCATCCGCATCTTTGGCCTCTTTGTAGACCATAATTCGCTGCGCCATCAGTTCGGGAATGAAAAGTTCAGCGCGATCCGGAGCAAGCAGATTTAATCTTGATTCAGCCATTGAAATCAATTGCAGCGCTTCATCAAGTTGTCCCAGTTGTCTCGCTGTCGAGATGCACTGATTGACATCATCAAAAATGTCTTCCGCGTGGTCATCGAAACTCTTCGCCAGTAGCCGTGGTGCCTCAGAGATTGCCTCTTGCGCTTCTGCAATAAGACCATTCTCTGCTAATATTATGGAGGTATACGTGACCCATGTAATCGCTGGATATCCAGATGCTGCTTCGACTTCATCTCCAAGCACCCAATTCTGACACCTTAAGCAATGCTTGGGTCTAGAACGCTCCCGGCAAAGCAAGCACGCATCCAATTCTTGCTGCACTTGAGCATCTGCTTTGATTGCGAGCAAAAACACCAAGCCCATAAGAGCAAGAAAGCGATGGCACCCGTTGATGGAACCATCCCTCATCACTTCACCAACCAGACTACCCCTCGCAACGTTTCATCTATCCCGAAATACAATAGCAACCCATCATTCTTTAATCCCAGCAGCACTGCCGAGCTCAATTGAAGAATCGAGCATTGTGCCCCAAAGTGCTCCGCTACCTCGTCAAGCTGCGTCTCACCCATATTAATACCCAATGGCATTTCGGGCGACGTATTGCCATCCCAATAAGCGAGCACACGCTCAGTTTCGCCTGGCAATTCAACAACCACAGGAGCAGCTTCATTGTGAATTCGAACATTAAGTCCGCTTCCCAAACGGATTTTGTCGAATCCCATCTTATCTCGACTCGTCATGAGGGCTGTGCGCTTCATTTCAGTCCAATTTGCTTGAGTCTCCTCATTGCGGTTCTGTTGTTCCCCCAATTCAAATTGGACTAGGGCTGCGTTCACCCGGGCTTCGTACTTGAACTGAACAAACTCGACCGCATTCAATTGCTTCAAGGCCTTTTTGGATTTACCTTGGAGGAACCGCTCCAAGGTTTCAAACAAGACCTTGGATTCCTCATCAACACAAGATGCGATGAGATGACCGCGCTCCGAATGAGCTTCTTCGACAAAGAGCTTGAGCCATTGTGCACTGAATACAATACCGGATGACTTCTTACCCGGACTTGAACCGACATTTCCTTTGCTTCCCCACTTGATGGCTTTATCCAGGTGGTACAAAGCCGTCACCACGTCCTCAGAGGATAGCCCACGGGTCAACTCCTTCGAAAATGGTCGAGATACCATTTGAATCGGGAATTGCCACGACGACAAGCGCACATCCTGCAACAAAGTAATTGCCCAATCGAAGTGAATCAGTGCGAGCATATCGTAAACTTCAGTAGGATTAAAACTCAAATCGCGAATCAAGGATACCACCAGCTTCTCTGCTTCTTCATGCAACCCAAGCGCCGTCGCAAAAAGGGCCAAATCATATAGAAGTGCCACGTTTTCCATCTCCTCAGCCATTTTAGTAGCGATGCGTTGGCGTTCATTCAATGAGGGATACCCCGGCAGAGAATCTGGGATGGCGTAAGCCGTGTAAATAGCCTGCAAAACCTCCGGTGCCAAATCCAATGCAGGAATCCCGGCAATGTGCGTGTAAAGGCCGGCCATTTGATCTGCATCGGTCTCGTGGCTCAGGGTAAATAAGGCCTTATTTTGCCGCATCGCAGTCCCTACCTCTGTACGACGCAAGGATTTCTTCGCGAAATGCGTTGCGATGTGTCCGCGGTTGTGATGAGCCAACTCGTGTGCCAAGACGTAAGCGACTCCCCTTGCAGCATCGGCATCCGACAAGGTATTCTGCAGCGAGTCGAGCAGCCCTTGGTGCAAATGAATCGTCCCACCACTGTAGTACGCCGGCCCCATCGCGTCCGACTCCACTGTTTCTAGGGTCGGCGGGAAGTCATCCGTGTTTCCGCTGGCCTGAAGCAGCGTGGACCACAGCTCAGCCACCAAGTGACCTTGGGTCTGCGCATTCAACGGCTGCGCTGAATACAGACAACCCCATAGTAGGCAAACAAAAAAAGAGGCACATTTCATGACCTCCAATTTAGTAAACTATCGCTTGGTGTATTTAAAGAATGAAGTCGGATTCATCAATGGGAATATCATCCATCGCTTCTCCGTCTTGCCATTCAAAAGCCTCAATGGTAACTGTGATTTTTTTCCAATAATTCTCATCACGGAAATCCAAGTAATCCTCAGGCTCATCGCTCTTGGAATAAACCCTGGCCCATCGGAAGTTGCCGTAATCCAATCCACTGACCGCGGCAGACGCATCCCAGCCTTTTCCAGCGACTTGTTTGCAATAGAACAATCCTTCTGGTATTTGCGTCATCGTAAAGTCCGAATGAGCTCGAACATATTCATTGCGTATCGTCCGACCTGTTCGCACCGAAACGACACAAAAGATCAAATCATGGTCAGATTGATTTTCCACGGTCAATTGATGTTCAGATCCCTTCTGGTAAATGCCTGAACCAAAAAGGGCATCATATGGACTTGACCCATTGGACAAGAATTGAGCGTGAAGCGTTGTAGTGGAAGAAAATGCAGCGAAAAGCCCTAAGGCAATAAAATTTAGATATTGGTATTTCATTAAGAAATGTGAACCCAAAATCGTGCCAATTTATTCTTTTATGTAATCAATTGATGGTAATTCACCCTCAAATTCTGACCAGTCTCCGCTTGCGTCAAGAATACTTTGAAGGTAAGACTCTTCGAATGTCCGCTCCTCAGCACTCGACGCGAATCCCTTCACCATGTCGACTACTTCTCCACTCTTGAATTCACATTTGTATCGTTCGCTGTCTTCATCGAAGAAGATACCAACTCCGTCTTTTACCAAGTTGGTGTATTGACCAAAGTAAACACCGCCGTCCTCAAATATTTCATAACCTAAAACACGGCGATCTTTAGCATAAAACCCTTCATATATGACTCCATTGGCACTAATGACACCATATTCAACCCCCTCAACTTCAGTCTCCTTGAAAGTAATGTTGTAATCATCTGATTTCGTTTGATTCTCATACCAATTCTCGGGAATGATCACTGCAGCAGCATACACAATTTCACGAAAATCCGAATATCGTATCCAAACATTTCCACCATCTCCCCACTGCCCACCCCAGCTGTTTCGAACGAGGAATGACCCACCTGCCTTGTAATCATCGTATCCAAGAACACACATAGCGTGACCTCCTTTCTCACCATTCTCTTCTGGGGTAGCGTAGTAAACTCCGTTATCCTGGATTTTACCACCTCTTGTTTCATTATCGAAATTGTTATCAATGTCAGCGCCGACGATAACAGGAACGTCATTTGCCAAGAAAGTTCTCATGGTTTCTTTCCAATCACCTTCTTCTAAATTCAAAAAGCCCCAGTCCGAAATTCGAAATGGCAAACTCGCTTGAAAATATTCGAAATTTTCATTTAAAATTTCTCCATTACTCCCGGTCCAACTGAATGAACAATTCAAAACTGGAGGATACATATCACGCATATTCCCAACGTTTTCGAAGACCTTAAAAAGATCCGGAAACGTCAACCCTTCATCGCAGGGGTCTGAATAGTTCGAATTGATGAATGAGTAAATGAAATACGGATCCATACAAACAACATATTTATGATTTGGATGGGTTAACCCCATGCTTTTATTCAACATAGTTGAATGGGCACAATACCCCGCGGCAAAACCAACGCATGTTCCTCCTTCCTGGAATTGAACCGGCGGTGCATAAGCTAACATATCGTGACGTGCTGGAAAATCTTTTGCATAACCCATGACCTGTGCATCCATCTCAGGATATGTAGCTCTTTCCTCTGGCGACAAACGAATGAGACCTTGGGAAAAAGAATGCAGAGACAAACCAAGCCCAAGAATAAATAGAATTGTTTGCTTCTTCATACGATTAGGTTTTGAGTGTGAATCATTTTTGTGTTCTATAAATTGACTGAATTACAATCGTTACGCCGAAAGTAACAAATAATCAGGAACGATTTCAGGTATTCCGAGTCCCTGCACGAAGACCATGAAACTCTTTGAATTTGTCATGGAGAGAACACTAATTCACCTGCATCTGTTCAGTTCCTGAATTCATTTGGAGAGGTCTTTGAGACTCCGACCATTCCGATTAATTGTGCCCGTTGAAGTGCACAAGACCAGCCGAAAGCACCTGCTGCATTTTATCACTTTCCTCTACTTTGCATTTCTCTAGCTCTGTTGTCACTTGTTTCGTAACAACTTTTGATCATTGTTCGATTCATGGACTATAGAATGATTAAGGGCATTTCATTTTGTCCGGCCCAGTTTTATTCGTCTTCTTTCGCTCTTCCTGCAAGAGGCCGGGTCTAGCGCGGAAAGTTGTTCGCATCTCTAACTTCTCAAGATTCAAATACCCGTCAAAAACCGACCAAAACCACCCAAAAATGTCATTTTCACGTGAAAAATGACGGAAAACCACCCAAAAGCAACTGTTTTTGCCCAAGGATTGTTTTAATATTGAACCCTAACGATTCAACATGAACACTCCAAATCACCCCCTGCGCTTGGTGGGCATCGCGCTAATCGCGTTTGCTAGCACCCACGGACTTGCCCAATGCGACGACGCGCTCGCTTGCAATTTCGACGCCAATTCCGAAGGCACTGCCGGATGCGTCTACTTTGACACCGACAATTTTTTACTGAGTGAAAACGATTTCATCGGTTTGTATGAATTCG
>CAJQKK010000040.1 GCA_905478895.1 uncultured Flavobacteriales bacterium
GCGACCACCAAGCGATCGCCCAATTCACGTGCGCCGCGCAAATACGTGACATGGCCTGCGTGCAGCAAATCAAAAACACCATTGGTAAAGACGATGGTATCGCCCTTCGATTTCCAATGGTTCAAGCTGGCTGTCAATTCCGGATTCATCGCAGGCATTCAACGGGGGGGGGTTAAAGGGAGCTCGCGGTCTTTACGAATCCGAAACCACATCAAAGCGAGGTAAGCAATGCCACCTGTGACAACAATCATCGCTGTTTGTGTCATCCAAATCACGTTGGCAACCGCGAATCCCAATTCTTGAGCATACCCCAAAGCTGAGAAACCAAGCATCACCGCCCAGTGATAGGCTCCGACCCCACCCGGCGCGGGCATGACCATTCCAAAACCGCCAGCGACCATGATAAACAGGGCCTCCGTAATCGAAATGGATGCAACCGAAGCGATGGATTTAAAAATCACCCAAGCCATTAAGAAGTACATGCTCCAAATGAAAAAGGTGTGGAACAAGAACATTCCTTTCCGCCTCATTTGCCGAATGCTATTTAGCCCTTCCCAAATGCCCTTAAGAAACGATGCTACCTTCCGTGCGAAGGGCAATTCCAAGAGGGATTTTCGTTTCAACCAGAGCAGGCCGAGCACCAACAACATTCCACCCGCACCTGCAATCGCATTGGTTGCATCAGGCATTTCAGCTCCTTCCAACAATTGAAAGAAGGCCGGTATATTGGCAATGATGGCAATGGTCGTCAACGCGATGAGGATGACAAAGTCCACCACGCGTTCACTGATCACCGTGCCAAACAATTGATCCACCGGAATATCATCGGTTTGATTCAGAGCAGCGCACCGAGCAAGCTCACCGCTGCGTGGAATAAACGTATTGGCGAAGTAGGCGAAAGTCACCGCATGCACCGTGCGCAGAGGTGAGGGCTTATGGCCCAGAGGGTCGAGCATTATCACCCAACGCAAGCCACGGCTCACAATGGCCAAATAGCCCATGAGAAAGGACACAATCAGCCCTCCCCAAGAGGCAGAACGCATGTCATTCCACAGCGCTTCACGATCGTCTATCATCGAAAACGCCATATAAAAAAGAAGAACTCCTATGCCCAAAAATGCCAGGTAAATCAAAGCTTTTCGAATATTCATGCGGTCAACTTATTGGTAGCCGTGTCTGGGAAAACAAGCTTTGGAACATGCGTTTCCGCTTCTTCTGGGGTCATGTGACCATATGCTATGATGATAATGACATCTCCCACCTGTACCCGTCGCGCCGCAGGCCCATTGAGTCCTACTTGACCGCTTCCTCGCTCTCCCAAAATCGTGTATGTCTCAAAACGTTCGCCGTTATTGATGTTGACAATCTGAACCTTTTCACCTTCGTACAATCCCGCTGCATCCAGCAAATCTGGATCGAGGGTGATGGAACCGATGTAATTCAAGTCCGCTTGTGTTACGGTCAAGCGGTGGAGCTTTGCGCGAAGCATGGTGATCAACATGCTGCAAAAGTAAGAAACACTCCTGCATCACAGTGATTGAAACTCGGGTTCTTCCGTGCAGAAAAACTTATTGGAGCGGAACCCAGCGCAATTCCACCCTGCGGTCAAATTTTGAGGCCCCAAAGGAGCCGAGCGAACCCTTTCCTTCACACACGATTCGGTTTGGATCCATTCCTGTAGCAAGTGCCACTGTTTTCGCATGCTCTGCGCGCAGTTTTGACAACGCTTCGTTTTGTGCTGCCGACCCACTAGCATCGGCATAACCCACAACTTCAAGCTTCCATTGCTCGGGCCATTCTCCCAATCCAGTCTTTGCCCGATTCAGCCACTTGAGCAGTTCCACACGCTCGTTTTCCGCCAATTGAAACCGTGACTTTTCAAATCGCCCGGTCCACACCGCTGCTCCTTTATTCAATTGGCTCCAATCCTCCCCATTTGGCCTCGGCCATCGGCCCAATGCGTCCAATGGCAACAAATCAAAAACAAAAGCCGAGCCGCCTTCCATGCGGTAACTCCGAATACGCCTCCATCCCTTCCAATATTCGGCTCCACAGGATCCGCCTGCGCATCGCTCAAACACGTGGCAAACGGCTCCGTCCGGAATGCTCTCTCTTCCGTCTACTGCTGTGACTTCAACGGACATGGCCGCGTCTAACTTGATGCTGCCCACCCGCACGCGTCCTGCACCATCGGATTGACCGGAAAACACGTGCGCCCCTCCTCGCTCCTGAATGTTCACCTGAAGTCCACTCATAGGAGCGCGTTGAAAGCGAAATTCCAAGGCAAATTCAGCCCGCTCGCTTTCTTTCTGTGATGGCGGCCCCGCCCACCACAAATCCATTCCACTCCCGACCATTCGCGCTGCAGCCAAATAGAATCCCGCTTCATTTCCTTCCCCCGCTGGAATCGCGGCCAATTCATCTCCGGGAGAATTCAACGGAGCCGGTAGCGGCTGAGCACTGCCGTAATTGTCTGCACGAAGCGATTGAAACACATCAAAACCTCCCAGACCATCCGTCCTCCCATTGGAAGCGAATAACAGCGTTCCCGATTGGAAATTTGGAAACACTTCGTCGCCATCCGTATTCAAACGCGCCATCGGTCTAGGGATACTCCACCCGCCCTCCGACTCCTGGGCCATGTACAAATCGAAATCACCCGCGGATTCCGCCGCGCTCATGACCAAAACGCCCCGTGCTTCGTCAATTGCGACGTGCTGGACGGCCTCAAATCCCGGCCAATTGGCACTTGAGAATGCCCGCAACACAACGGAATGGGGCGATTCGAAATCGGTCCAACCCTGGGTGCGTTGCGACTCCCAATCCGATTTTTCTTGCCGAAACCAGCCCCGGTTTCCTTTTTCGTGATCCGAACGGCCTGAGCGACTGAAGTAGATGGTCTGACCGTCCCATCCGATGAGCACTTCGTCATCCGTCGTATTCAAGTTTTCGATCGGAGTCAGCGTATATCCGTCGAATTGAGCAGAAATCTTGAGCGCAGAAACTCCGAAAACCAAGAGCAAAGCGATGGCCTGAAAACCGCTCCGAGTGTTGAGATCAATAGAGTATTCGCCGTGGTTCATTGCCCTTTTGATTGCTCCTTTTTCCACGCATTGCACACCTCTTGTGCCGCAGCATACCAATCCTCGCCAAAGCGTCGAATCAAAGCTGTTTTGCAAAAGTCCAACACGTTGATTTGATTAGCAGCACCACAAGACCGGGCGGCATCACAAATGGGCCATTGGTGGACATTCAGGGCTGAAAAATCCTGTAATTCCTTGATTCGAATGGGATATAGATGGCACGAAATGGGTTTGGGCCATTGGGTCTCTCCCCGCCTCCATGCCTGCTCAAAAGCACACTTGGCTGTGCCATTTGCATCAAACGTTGCATACACACACTCTTTTCCATTGATGATCGGCGTCACATAATCGCCGTCTTGGTCCACTTCGAACAACCCCACTTGTTCGATGACTTTCATTGCCTCAGGACGCAAATGCGGTTTGATGACATCGAAAACCGCTTCAATTTTTTCCAACTCATCCTCTTCTAGCGGCGCTCCGCTCTCTCCTTCAACGCAGCATGCGCCCTTGCATTTGGAAAGGTCGCACGCAAACATGGCCTCAAACACATCTTCCGAAATCAGCGTATCTCCCAATGCAATCATGCGAGCGAAATTAAATCGAAGAGTTGGAACCACCGCAAGAAGGGCAGGAAGAGTTAACTTTGATAACATGCGGAACGGCTGGCAAAATGGGAATCGAGTGATTTTAGATCGGTGGAGAAGGATTCAACCGTTGAATGCGAAAAGGATTCAAAATGCTTGGGCCTTGCACAAGGGGTTTCGAGCAATGCAGCGCGGAAATACCGTTCCTCAAAAGGCTTGGCCGATGAGCTTGAGCGTTGAACCGACCACGTCCTGCAACCTACGTTGTCCAGAATGCCCTTCTGGGTTGCGTTCATTCACACGTCCCACCGGGATGCTGCAAACGGAATTGCTTGCGGAATTGATGAAAGAGGTGGGGCCACGATTGGCCTACCTCAATTTATACTTTCAGGGCGAACCGTATTTGCACAAAGGCATGGATGAATTGGTGCGACTGGGCCGTGCGCATGGCGTATATACCTCGACCTCAACCAATGCACATTTCTTACGGCCTGAGCGATGCGAAGCGATTGTAGAATCCGGATTGAATCGACTCATCATCAGCATTGATGGAACCACCCAAGAAACATATCAATCATACCGCGTCGGCGGCACACTTGACAAAGTCCTAGAAGGAACGGAGAACATGCTCCGCGCTCGCCGAAAATCGAAGAGTGGCCTGCCCCACATCGTTTGGCAATTTTTGGTGGTCGGTCCTAACGAACATCAACTTGGCGAAATTCAATCCATGGCCAAAGAAATTGGCGTAGACGAATTGGTCGTCAAAACCGCCCAAATTGATGCCCCAGCAGATGCCCATCCCTTGCTCACCAAAGACCCCGAGCTTCGTCGCTACGACCGAGAAAAAGACGGCACTTGGTCCATTCGAAATGCATTTCGCGACGAATGTTGGCGGATGTGGCAGGGCTGTGTCATGACCTGGGATGGACGCATCGTTCCCTGTTGTTTTGACAAAGATGCGGAACACACCATGGGCACATTTGGAGAAAAAGCATTTGAAAGCATTTGGTTCAGCGAGCAATACGATGCGTTTCGTGCTCAAATTTTTCACGCACGTTCCAGCATTGAAATGTGTCAAAACTGTTCAGAAGGCAGCCATGTCTATGCTTGAAACCACTCTCTAAAGGGCATAACTTGTGGGCATGGCCGTCACCAAATCAAACCCATTTCGCTGGCAACGATGGATTTGGCCTGTTTTGGTTGGCACCTCGGCCACTGGCGCGATTGTCTGGTGGGGTTTCCAGCAGGAAGTAATCGATCCGATTACCCAGGAAAGCGCCACTCCGTTGGACCTGCTGCGCTCCTTTCAATGGGACGGCCGATCATTGGCAGCGGTGGTCGGTTTGTTGGGATGCATCGTGCTCCGCGACCTGGGCTATATGCGTCGATTGAGAATTCTTACTCACCAACAGCTCAGTTGGCGCCAAACCTTTGACAGCATCGTCCTCTGGGAATTGGCCTCGGCCTTAACCCCTTCTGTCGTCGGTGGATCTGCTGCCGCTATTTGGATCTTAAAGCGCGAGGGTATGCGCTGGGGCACAAGCATCGCCACTGTATTTGCGACTGCCCTGATGGACGAACTGTTTTACCTGGCCGCTGTACCACTAATGTTTGGCCTCGCCTTGCTCTCCAATCACCCAATTTTTCCCGAAATCCCTTACGGTTTGGATGGGATTGGATCGAGCCTTCCCCTTCTCTTCGGCCTGGCATACGCCTTCATTGCCGCATTGACAACCATCATTCTATGGGCCCTTGTGATTCGACCGGAGTTCACCCACCGGAAACTGATCGAGGCCAGCGGATGGAATGCCCTTCGCCGCTGGAAAAATCGCCTTGCCCAATGGGCAGATGATTTGTTCGAAGCGTCGCAGTCCCTTCGCAGTCAATCCCGGCATTTTTGGGGTCAGGCCTTTTTTGCCACGTGCTTCAGCTGGTTGGCCCGGTTTGCAACCTTGAATATGGTCTTTCTTATTTTTCAGAATAGCGTTCCACATGCTGCATTGATTGCACGGCAATTGGTGCTCTGGTTGGTGTTGACAATTAGCCCAACTCCCGGTTCTTCCGGAGCTGCTGAACTTGGTTTGCCCGCGGTCACATCCGACCTAATGGGAACTACTTACATCGTCATTGTCATTTTACTTTGGCGGTTTTCGACTCATTTCTTGTACCTCATAATTGGCGGTTTTGTGCTGCCTCGCTGGCTTCTCAAGACTCGAAATTCCGCGTCCGTGCGGGAACCGTTTATCGCTCCTTAACTTTGACCTAACTATGAAAGCAAACAAACAAATTGGCAAAGGTACCCGTGCGGTCCATGCCGGGGTGGAACCAGACCCGTCGACAGGCGCAATCATGACGCCAATCTTTCAGACCTCCACGTATGTCCAAGAGGCTGTGGGCGTTCACAAAGGATGGGAATATTCGAGAAGCCATAATCCCACAAGAGCCGCGTTGGAAGCGGCATTTGCAGAACTCGAAAGCGGCACGCACGGATTGGCTTTCGCCTCTGGGCTGGCGGCCATTGACAGCGTTTTAAAAACATTGAAGCCCGGAGATGAAATCATCGCCGGACAGGACCTTTATGGCGGCACCGCGCGGCTGTTTCGTGCGAACCACGCACCAATGGGACTCGTCTTTCATTTTGTGGATACGCAAAAACCCGAGCTTGTCGAGGCAGCCATGAACGATCGAACCAAATTGGTGTGGCTGGAAAGCCCGACCAATCCGTTGATGCAAATCACGGACATCGCTGCCATAGCCGCTTTGACCAATCCTCGCGGTATTTTGCTTGCTGTCGACAACACCTTCGCTTCACCGATGCTGCAGCGCCCGTTGGAGCACGGGGCCGACATTGTGATGCATTCCGTGACGAAATACATGGGCGGCCACAGCGATGTGGTCATGGGGGCGTTGATCACAAAAGATGAGACGGTCGACGCTGCATTGCGCACGATTCAAAACAATTGCGGAGCGATTGCTCAACCATTCGACTCATTCTTGGTGTTGCGTGGATTGAAAACGTTGCATCTCCGGATCGAGCGCCATTGCAGTAATGGAAAGAAAATCGCACACTGGCTCAAAGACAATCCCAATGTCGGAAAAGTCTACTGGCCCGGATTTGAAGACCATCCTGGTCATGAAATTGCCGCCCGACAAATGGATGATTTCGGAGGCATGATCGCTTTCGAATTGAAAGACAATGATCTGGATCAGGCGATGAATTTTGTGGCATCCACTGAACTCTTTGCCCTGGCCGAATCGCTGGGCGGTGTCGAATCCTTGATCGAGCACCCCGCCGCAATGACACACGCCAGTGTGCCCGCTGAAATCCGCGAAGAGCTGGGTATCTCAGACGGGTTTATTCGCCTAAGCGTAGGCGTTGAAGATGCCGAGGACCTCATTGCCGACTTGGAGCAAGCCATGCGCAAGGTGACCAACTGAATCCATCATGTCAGAATTGAAATCCCCCATACCCGCTGAACACATGGCCGTCATTGGGGCGGGATTGGTCGGAAGCTTGTGGGCGCTCATGCTCGCCCAACGGGGACACCGTGTAGATGTCTTTGAAAGGCGTCCAGACCCCAGAACAGGGAAATACAAAGGAGGACGGAGCATCAATTTGGCGCTGAGCAATCGAGGCTGGCGCGCATTAGAGAAAGCGGGAATCGCCGAGCAAGTGCGGAAAATCGCCTTGCCGATTACCCACCGAACCATGCATGCCGTCAATGGTGAGCTCACACGGCAACCCTATGGATTGCCAAATGAAGCGGGTTTGTTCGGCGATCCTCAGTGCATTTACTCCGTGTCACGGGGACTGCTCAACAAATTACTGGTCGAAAAAAGCGAGGCACACGAAGAGGTGTCCTATCACTTCGGGCATCAATGCCAAGGCATTGATCTGGATGAGGCTGAAGTACAATTGAAGGATCAATCGGGCACAGAACGGAAGCAAAAGTTTGACCGCGTTTTCGGGACGGATGGTGCATTCAGCGCAGTGCGGCAAACAATGACCCGCACGGATCGGTTTGACTTCGAGCAGCGCTACCTCACGCATGGCTACAAAGAAATTGAAATGCGCCCCGCTTCGGATGGTTCCTTCAAAATGGAGTCCGATGCACTGCACATTTGGCCGCGCGGCGAATTCATGCTCATGGCCCTTCCCAATCCGGACGGCACTTTCACCTGCACGGTTTTTGCTCCCTACGAAGGAGAAAATGGACTGAACAATTTGACCGACGAAGCCCGAGTGCGCCAGTATTTCGCAACGTATTTTGGCGATGTCATTCCTTTGGTCCCCGACTTTGCAGAGCAGTGGATTGCCAATCCCACGAGCTCGCTGGTCATGACTCGCTGCTATCCGTGGCACAAAGGAGAGCGCGTCTGTCTCATGGGAGATTCCGCGCATGCCATTGTTCCATTTTATGGCCAAGGCATGAACAGTGGAATGGAAGACTGCTCCATTCTGAGCGAAATGCTTGATGGAATGAGCAGTGGAGCAGACTGGAGTGAAGTTCTCCGCAGCTACACAGCCTCACGAAAGCCTTCAGGCGATGCCATATTAGAGCTTGCTCTTCGCAATTACATTGAAATGCGAGATAAAACAGGCGATCCGCGCTTCCTATTGAGGAAAAAAATTGAGGCACAGATGTCCACACAATATCCGGGACGTTGGTTGCCCCTCTACTCTCAAGTCACCTTCAGCCATACGCCTTATGAGGAGGCATTGGCAGCGGGAAAGCGACAAGATGAAATCATGGAGACCATTTTGGATCGCCCCGATATCGCCGAAAACTGGAACTCGGCTGAACTTTTCGAGGAAATCATCCAACGCTGGGAGCAAACTGCATGACTGGTCTCTCGTCCCATTTGAAGCAGCGACGCTTGGCCTCTCACTTGGCCTTGCTGTTCTCCTTTTCCTTCCACTTCGCTCCGGCCCAGTCCGACGTGCTATTCGACGCCTACCGCAATCAATTCCGCGGGAGTGGTTGGACCTTTGGTGTCGGCGGGCATTGGCTGACACCTGAGCGCCAAGAGGCGCCATCATTGCTGACCATAGTGGATGAAGGCAACAGCATTGACACGCTGCACCGCGGACAATGGCAGCATCAAGGCTCGTTTGGATTGCGCATGGGCTTAGGGTATTGGTATGTGGCCAAGCGACCAATTTTATGGGATCGAATCAGCCTCCACTTGGAGGGAGGAAAGCACCGAGCAGAATCTAGCTTTCTTGGAGCCGTTGCCGATTCATCCGGGGCGCTCGTCTCGGACACCTTGACGGACATCAGCGCTGCTGGTGTGCTCTCTGAACTGACCCTTCGGCTCCACCGAGCCATCGAATTAAAGCCTGATTTCTTCTTGGAATGTCAGATGGGGCTGGGATGGGATGCGGAATGGAGAGGCGAATTCTCCCGCACTGGACCCGAAGACAGCTTTGTCCCACGAACGGCTCCGAGCCGCCATCGCGTTGCTTTGGAACTCGGATTGGGCCTTGGGGTGAGGACGCGCGCGGGACGCTTTCTGCGGGTCGTCGCGCAAACGGACGCATTGCAACTTCAACCCTTGTCCAATGACGGAGGGGGCCGAATCGACCGTTATGAAGGTGAGTTCCGAGCCGCACACCTCATGCTGCAGTGGGATATTCTTCGCGACAAGCCTGACGTAAGCTGTGCCGGTTCGAATTTGGGCAGCGAAACCATGCCGCTGTTTGAGCCCAAAATGCAGCGAAAAATGAAGAAGCGCCGCCGAGGGTAAATCCTTTTTTTGCGATCAACACGGGGCACACAGTTCCACCAACACCTTGGATGAATCTGCAGGATGCAGGAACGCAATCATCTTTTGATCTGCGCCTTCCTTTGGTCCGCTTACCACGCGGTACCCCATTTCTTGTAAGCGTTCGATTTCGGCATGCAAATCATCCACGGCAAAAGCCAAGTGATGCAATCCTTCGCCGCGTTTTTCAATGTGCTTGGCAATGGGCCCATCCGGTGTAGTCGACTCCAGCAATTCCACTTTGCTCTCGCCCGTTTGGAAAAAACTCACGTTCACCGATTCAGAAGGCACGCTCTCACGCTTGAATGCGGGTTCTCCGAGGATGTCCTCAAAAATGCGCTCCGCGGACTCCAAGTCCTGCACGGCGATGCCAATGTGTTCAATCCGTTTCATGTTTCGTGGCCTGTGATTCAAATGTACACCATGATTTGGGCCACACTGTCCTAAATTCGCCGCATGTCAAAAGATCACAACGAGTGGATGCCA
>CAJQKK010000041.1 GCA_905478895.1 uncultured Flavobacteriales bacterium
GAATACAGGCTTTCCTTTGAAGGGGGATTACACCGTGAAAATAGCGCACGGAATGCGCGTGGATCCGCTTCCAGGGATGTTGGATGTCGGATTCCGCCTCGAGCCTACATCGATCGGAAAGGAGTAGGCTCAATCGGCCTTCTGGGCGAGGGGTACAGGCTCATCAAAAGCCAGTGGTCGATCATTTTCCAACCATTGTTCCATTCCTCCGATCAAGTCAAAAATGTGCGGATGACCAATGATACGAAGCTCCTCAGTGACCACTCCACTCCGCCCGCCGGCCTCGCAATAAACAAATACGGGACGGTCCCAAGGAATGCCGCTCAACGGATCTTTGCGATGATCCCAATCAAACGAAACATAACTGGCTCCTGTCAAATGTCCTTTGGCCCACTCCTCATCGGATCGCACATCGAGCAGGACGGCTTCGGGATGAGCATGCTGAAGAGAGTCCAAATTTAGAATGGAAATTTCGGTGACTTGCTCGTGATCAAGGGAAGCCGGTGCCACACTGTTTCCACAACTGAACAAACTGGCTGAGGCGATGAGCATGAACACAAAGCGGAGTTGGTTGGGAAAATTCATGCCGTGAAATTAAGCAGTGAGGCCTCGGTTTCATCGATGAGGAGAAAAATCGAGTAAATTGCCCATTCAAGATTTTGAAACATGCTTTATTCTCTGATGACTTCACGGCTCAACCGTGTCACTTTTGTTTTGTTTGGACTTGCCTTGTTCGCGTTTGAAACAACCATTGCGCAAGACGGATCCCCTATTCGTTATTGCGGTCAGTGGAAAATGGAACAGGCATTTTTCAATGCCCATCCCGAGCAGAGAGCCATTGCGGAGCAAGCGGATGCACGCCTCGAATGGGAGACGAGAAACTTCACAGATGCCAATCGCGACGAACTCATTGTTATTCCGGTGGTGTTCCACGTGATTCATTACAACGGCCCCGAGAACATCAGTGATGAGCAGGTCTTGAGCGGAATAGAAGTGATGAACCGTGATTTCCGGAAGCTAAACCCCGATGTGGATGATGTGATATCCGAATTTGAAGGCATCGCGGCGGATTCGGAGATTGAATTTCGGCTGGCTCAAATTGACCCACAAGGCGATTGCCACACGGGCATTAATCGCATTGTCTCCCCATTGACCTATGACGGAGGTGGTGAGGTCAAGGACCTGATCCAATGGCCACGGAACAGTTATTTGAATATTTGGGTCGTCGAAAATGCCAACGGCGCGGCAGGCTACAGCCTTTATCCCGGATCCGTAAATGGCGCGCAAGGAGCCGGAAATGATGGAATCGTAGTCGCCCATGACTACACGGGTAATATTGGCACCAGTAATAATTACCGATCTCGGACCCTGACACATGAGGCAGGTCACTGGATGAACTTGCGTCACCTTTGGGGGAACAGCAACAATCCGGGGGATTCGGAAAACTGCGACATGGACGACCAGGTTTCGGATACCCCTGTGACCAGCGGATGGACATCGTGCAATGTGGATGGTTCCACCTGTGGCTCCCTCGATAACGTGCAAAACTACATGGAGTACTCGTACTGTGGCCGTATGTTTTCGGAAGGACAGCGTACGCGGATGAGGGCCGCTATGAATAGTGGAGTAGCACAAAGGAATCAGCTTTGGACCCCTGAAAACTTGGCAGAAACGGGAGTGAATCTCGAACCCATTCTTTGCGAGGTTCGGTTTGGTGCGAGCCGGCAAACCATCTGTGTGGGGGACACCGTTCAGTTTTTCGATGATAGTTACCATGGTGTTACGGGTTGGGCATGGGAATTTGGGGATGGCAATTCTGCCAATGACGAGAATCCATTTCACACGTTTGACGAGCCGGGGAACTACGACGTAACGTTGACTGTTTCAAATGGGGGCGATGAAGTTTCATTGACAGAGACGGCCTTTATCCAAGTGCTGGATCCTGATGGCATGGCCCTCCCATTCACCGAGAATTTTGAGGCAGAAGAGTTGGATGAAAATTGGTTCATGGTGGATGTTTCCAATGATGGAGATGGCTGGGAAGTCACCTCTGTCGCAGGATATACAGGCGAACAAAGCCTCCGGATCCACAATTGGTCCAACAACGTTGAATTCAATCGCGACCAGTTGATTTCCCAGGCCATTGACATGTCAGAGGCGGAATTGATCCAAGTCACCTATAAGTGGGCATATTGCTACAAAGGCAACAATGAAGACGAAGATGATACCGACGATCGATTGAAGGTGTATGCATCTCCCAACTGCGGAGAAACATGGAGTTTGCGACGCATGCACCGTGGTTTTACGGACTTGCCCTCTGCTCCGCCGCACCCGTTTGTCTTCACACCAAATGGTCAGGATGAGTGGAATAGTTACGTTTTGGACATCCCGTACGCGCAGTTTTATACAGAAAACTTTCGCATCATGTTTGAGTTTGAAAGCCGTTTGGGGAACAACATTTTCCTGGACGACATCAACATCACGGCATACACGGCGAGTGATCTGCTCGAATTGGAAGTGGGAGAAGGGGTCGACTTTGAAGTTTACCCGAACCCTGCGCATGACGAAGCGACCGTTTCCTTTTCCACGCGTCTTACCTATCAGACGATGGACATTGCGTTCATGGATTTGACTGGAAGAACGCTTTGGTCTCAGGCCCAGCGCAATGTCATTCCGGGCTTACACCTTATCGATCTGCCAATCGTTGAATGGTCTGCAGGCACGTACTTGGTGTCCGTTGTCTTGGACGGACGTCGTTTCACGAAGCAGTTGGTGATTCAGTAATCAGATCCGGGACGATTTAACTTTTGCATGAAAACAAAAAACGGCCGCTGAGAAGCGGCCGTTTTTGATAGGAATAAGGAAAAAAGGAATCGTTAGCTCTTGGAGCCAACGAGAACGGTTACGCATCCTTCATGCATGATAGCAGAGCGCGTCTCTGGGACGTGCACTTGCACTTGCAGTTGTTGCGTAGTCTCCATATTGAAATCGACGTAGCTAATCTCAGGCTCATTCTTTCTGCTGTCAAAAAGACGTTTGCCATTGGCATCAAAGATCTCATAAGTGACATCACCTAATACCGGATGGCTGCAGACGAGCAAGCGGTATTCTTGGCCTGCAAGAAAGGTCAACATCAACTGTGCCTCGTCACCGGGAATGAGAATGGCGCTGTTGTAATTGTCATTTTGAATGTAGCCTTCCAATTCGGTGAGGCAATTCTTTTTGGTAAATGACCGGCACTGGGCATCTGCATTTGTTGCAAAGAGCCCGAGGGTCAATAGGAGGATTATGGTATGCTTCATCGTACTTCTTGACTTTATTGGATGCACGCCGTTCGAACAGATTCAACGGCTGTGGCAATGGCTAATATGGTTGCATCATCCGCAGCAAAGGTTGTCCCTCCGCCGATGGTAAATGAACCGGATTCTTCTCTGTTTGTGGTGCTTTCACCGCTGGTTGATGCTACCCCCCCGAAAGCGTTTTCAATCGATTGCATGGAAGCAAGTAGGTTGGTGAGTGCTGGCGTTTGCTCGTAGCTATTGCACAGTCCCATTACGTCATTCAATACGAGCTTTTGCTCGGCAATGCGTTGCTTCAACTCGTCCGGAGCTGCATCGAGGTGACGGGTGGCTAAGTACATGCCTTCGACCCATCCTGATGCAACGACGAGACCAGCCAAATCCTCTTGACCATTGAATTTCAAACGTTCATTGAGGTCGTAGAAGGTCTCGGAAACGATGTCCATGAGTACATCGCGATCGTTGCGATTCTCTTCCACTTCGTTCATGACTTCTTCGCTCAGAACATCGCTAACCCCCAAGGCCTGGCTCAATGACTTAATCGAAGCTAAGTAGTCGAGACTTGTGCTGTTTTCTTCGAAAATGGTCGCATAACTGAGGTCTGCTCCATAGATGCCGAGGTTGATTGCCTGCTTGTCACTTGTGGTATAGCGATTGTATTCATTCGCAGCGTTCAATGCATCGGAATGGAAATGGGCTCCGCTCCGCTTGATCAACGAGGCAGTCTCCATGGGAGACGGTGCAGCGTGAAAAATCTTTGTCAAGGTGTTTTGTCGGCTTGTGACCGCCATGCCGTCGCTATCCATTTCGGCTTCGCTGTGGCTGTGGTTGCCATGGTCATGACCGGCATGGTCATCCGCTGTTTCTCCGCATCCTGCGATGAGAAATAAGCCCAAACCGAAGGCGATGGGCAATGCTTGAATTCGTTGGTTAATGCGCATGATTATAGTTCTGGATATTGAAGCACAATTTGCTTCGTACCCGACTCGTATACGCAAGGGAGCTCAAAAAGTTCCACACACAACAATGTTCAGGAAGGATGTTGGATTCAGTGGGCTTCCAACCAGTCTTTCCCCGAAGACATGTCAACCGCTAAGGGGACGGACAAGGCGACAGCTTCCGTCATGGCCGGGCCGATCAAGGCCTCCAACTCACTTACTTCTGATTGGGGGACATCAAACACCAATTCATCGTGCACTTGCATGATCATTTTGGCGCGCAATCCTTTTGCCTTGAGCGCCGCATCAATCTTCACCATGGCGACTTTGATGACGTCGGCGGCAGACCCTTGGATGGGCGCGTTTACGGCATTTCGTTCTGCAAAAGCCCGCACGGTGGCATTGTTGGACTGGATATCGGGCAGGTAGCGGCGCCGACCGAGCACGGTTTCTGCATAGCCTTTGTCCCGAACTTCATCTACACACTGCGCCGTGAAGGCTTTGAGTGCAGCGAATTGTTCGAAATAAGCATCGATGATTTCTTTGGCTTCTCGTCGCGGGATACCCAAGTTTTGGGCCAATCCGAACGCCCCTTGACCATACAGGATTCCAAAATTGACTGCCTTGGCTTTGCTTCGCATGTCGCGGTCAACGGCTTCAGGAGAGACTTGAAAAACTTTCGCAGCAGTGGCCGTATGAATGTCCATGCCCTGGACAAATGCATCTACCAATCCACTGTCTTGGCTCAAGGCCGCGGCAATGCGCAATTCTACTTGGCTGTAATCCGCGGCGATAAGCACGTGGTGCTCATCTCGTGGGATGAAGGCTTTTCGAATGGCACGTCCTTCCGGCGTGCGGATGGGAATGTTTTGCAGGTTTGGGTCTTTCGAACTCAAACGACCCGTTGCGGCAACCGTTTGCTGGTATGTGGTGTGGATGCGACCCGATTGGGCGTTGACCAATTTTGGCAGCGGTTCGACATACGTGCTATTGAGCTTTTTCAATTTTCGGTACTTCAGTACCAATTCGATGATGGGATGGGCGGATTTGAGCTTTTCAAGCACTTCTTCGCCGGTAGGGTATTGGCCCGTTTTTGTTTTTTTCACCTTGGCAGGGATGGCAAGGGTCTCAAATAAAATGGGTCCCAATTGCTTGGGGCTGTCAATGTTAAACGACATCCCTGCATGCTCTTGAATGGCCTGTGTTAATTCGTCAATTTTAGTCCCCAATTCGACACTGTATTTTTCGAGTTCTGGGACATTGATGCGGACACCCTCCAATTCCATGTCAGCAAGGATAACGGCGAGCGGCATTTCAACATCCCAAAACAGGGCTGTACTAGCCACGTCCTCTAACTGCGGGGCAAGGCGCTCGCGCAACTGAAAAGCAATATCGGCATCTTCGCAAGCATAGTCGGTGATGCTCGCAGGGTCCAATTGCCCCATGTGCTTTTGGTCTTTTCCCGATTTGCCGATGAGTTCCGTGATGGGCATGGTGGCATAGCCCAATTCCGTCTCCGCCAATCGATCCAATTTGTGAGAACTTTCCGGCTGGATGAGGTAATGTGCAATCATGGTGTCGAATGCGCGGCATCTAAATTGCACGCCTCGTCGTGCGAGGATTTTATAATCGAATTTGAAGTGATGGGCGATGGCTTCTTTGGACGAATCAGAGAAAATAGTGCCCAGGCGTTCGAGCAATGTAGCCTCGGTCCAATCGTCGCTGGCGACAGGAACCCACCAGGCTCTGCCAACTGCAGTAGCGAAGGACAACCCTACCAAATCGGCGGTCAGGGTGTTCAGTCCAGTGGTTTCGGTGTCAAAAGCAAAACATGAAGAATCCGTAAGCGCCTCCATCAAGGCATCCAATCCGTTAGAATCTTGCACCAAGGTATACGTGTGCGTTGTCGTCGCGAGGCTGGCGTAGCCCGCATCTTCCGGGTCAGCGGTTGCGAAATGATTCGAGGATGCGGAATCGACCGATCCTTCGGGTGTTCCGAACAAATCGAGTTGGGCTTCTTGTGCCTTTGGTTGCTGCTGCGCAACAGCTGCTGAAGGAGTTGATGAAGCGGAATCGCTCCCGGGATCACCGAACATGCGCCGAGCGAGCGTCCGAAACTCCAAATTTTCGAGGGTTTCCTTGAGCGTTTCAGCGCTGGGTTCTTCCAAGTCCATTTGATCCCAGTCAATTTCCATGGGTATGTCAAGGCAAATAGTCGCCAGGGATTTTGAGAGCTTGGCCAGTTCGACGTTTTCTTCGACCCGTTCTTTTAATTTGCCTTTGAGATTACCGCTGTTTTCGATGACACCTTCCAAACTGCCATATTGCTTCAATAATTTGGAGGCTGTTTTGGCTCCCACACCCGGAATTCCGGGGATATTGTCGGCACTATCGCCCATCATGCCAAGCAGATCAATCACCTGCAACGGGTGGTCAACTCCAAATTTCTCGCAAATTTCTTCGGGCCCCCAGACTTCAGCAGGACTGCCTCCGCGTCCAGGGCGGTACATTTTGACCTGGTTGGACACCAGCTGGCCGAAATCTTTATCGGGGGTCATCATGTATACTTCAAACCCTTTTTCTTCCGCTTTCTTGGCCATGAATCCAATCACATCATCCGCTTCAAACCCTTTTTGGGTAATGGCGGGAATGTTCATTCCCTCCAGCAATTCGAGGATCCAGGGCACGGAGCGTTTGATGTCTTCCGGGGTTTCGTCTCGATTGGCCTTGTAATCCGGATACTGCTCATTTCGGAATGAGCCGCCCGGGGGATCGAACACGACAGCGATGTGGGATGGCTTTTCTTTGCGAATGACTTCGAGCAGCGCATTGGTAAATCCGAAGATTGCGCTGGTGTTCAGCCCTTTCGAATTGATGCGTGGGTTCTTGATGAAGGCGTAATACGCTCGGAAAACGAGTGCATAGGCATCAACAAGGAAAAGTTTACGGTCGGAGGGGGCGGAAATCATGGGGTTTCGAGGCGTGTGTGACACTTCGAAGTTACCACCTGACGCTTAATTTTTTGCCTGATTTTTCGGCCGTTTGTAAACGGGAACGGTTGAGCATGGCTCGCCGTAAAAAATCGAAAGCGCCACGGGTTGCAGATGCCGGATGGCCGCTGCGAGGCTTTCTGCATTGGTACCTGAAGAGCAACCTTTGATGACAATCCGGGCGTCGGTAAATTCCTCGAGCGGAAGGCGTTGAATGGCTTCCAGCAAAAGCGTTTGCTTGACTCCGCTCGGTGTACCAATGGCAACCGAAGCGCCGCAGGCTGTGAGCTGTGAAGTTGCCAGCATCCACGCCCATTCTGGAATGATTGCATCGTTGCTGCAATGGAGCGCTACAATTTTGTCCGCCCATTCTTCTGGATGCAAATTTTTCAGTGTCTCGCGGAATGGCTTTTCCCTGAGGATCAGGCCATTTTCCAGGCACTCTGCCAAGTCGAAGCGCATCACCGGCTTCTGGAGAATAAGGTCGTCCAGATCCAGGGCAGTCAAGCCACTTTCGTCTACACGGTTGCGGATTGCACCGGAGGCTTGTTCCATGAATCAGGCAGATTGTATGTTCTGAGAACGACTGGTTGCAGTCGCAGCAACCAATTCCTCTGCGACTGCGGCAATTGCGGCGGCGTCGTAGCCATTTTCCGCGTAAAGTTCGGCTTGTGTTCCATGTTCAACATAGTGATCTCCAAGTCCAAGGCGCTTCATCTGTACTTGGTATCCATTGTCTCCCATGAATTCTGTAACGGCACTGCCAAAACCACCCATGAGGCATCCGTCTTCTACGGTGATCACCGCATCAAACTTTCCGAATATTTCGTGAAGCATTACCTCGTCCAGGGGCTTCACAAATCGCATGTCATAATGCGCTGCGGAAATGCCGCTTTTTTCAAGTGAATCGATGGCATTCGTGACCTGTGAACCGATGGCGCCAATGCTCAATAGTGCGATGTCGCTTCCCGTTTTCAATCGGCGGCCTTGACCAATTTGAATGGCTTCAAAGGGTTGCCTCCAGTTGACAATGGTGCCTGTCCCTCGGGGGTACCGAATGGAGAATGGACCGCTCTGCTTTTCAGCAGCAGTGTACATCATGTTGCGCAACTCCACTTCATCCATGGGGGCGGCTACAACCATATTTGGGATACAGCGCATGTATGCCATGTCATAAGCGCCATGATGGGTCGGGCCGTCCGCGCCGACTACGCCTCCTCGATCGAGGCAGAATACAACGTGCAGGTTTTGAATGGCCACATCGTGCACGACCTGGTCATAGGCACGTTGCATGAAGCTGGAATAAATATTGCAGAATGGAACTTTTCCTTGCGTTGCCATGCCCGCGCTGAATGTCACGGCATGTTGCTCTGCGATGCCCACATCAAAGGCTCGATCAGGCATGGCCTCCAGCATGTATTTGAGGCTGCAGCCCGAAGGCATGGCGGGTGTGACACCCACGATACGTTCATTTTTTTCGGCCAATTCGATGACGGAGTGACCAAAGACATCCTGAAATTTGGGTGGTTTCGGATGGGTCGATGCGCTTTTTGCAATTTCTCCGGTTTCCTTGTTGAAGAGTCCGGGTGCATGCCAAGTGGTTGCGCTGCCCTTTTCCGCGGGCTCGTAACCCTTGCCCTTCATGGTGACACAATGAAGCAGCTTAGGACCTGGAATGTCTTTGATATCCTCCAGGATTTGAGCCAAATGCACGACGTCATGGCCGTCGACGGGACCGAAATAACGGAAGTTGAGCGATTCAAATAAATTGGACTGCTTGAGCAGGGCCGACTTCATGGCCACTTCAATTTTTTGTGCAACAGCTTGTGCGTTCGGCCCAAACTTTGAAATGCGGCCGAGCAAATGCCAGACTTCATCCTTGGCCTTGTTGTAGGCTTTGGACGTTGTAATGTCCGTGAGGTATTCTTTGAGCGCTCCAACATTCGGGTCGATTGACATGCAGTTGTCATTCAAAATGACGAGCATATTGGTATCTTCCGCGCCACCGTGGTTTAGCCCTTCGAATGCCAGTCCTGCCGTCATGGCCCCATCTCCGATGACCGCCACGTGCTGACGTTGTTTGTCACCTTTGAGTTTGCTGGCAACTGCCATGCCCAATGCAGCGGAAATGGAGGTGGAACTGTGTCCCACACCGAATGTGTCATATTCACTCTCCGTTCGCTTGGGAAAACCACTCAGGCCTTTGTACTGGCGATTGGTGTGGAACTTTTCCCGCCGACCGGTCAGGATTTTGTGTCCATAAGCTTGGTGTCCCACGTCCCACACGATTTGGTCGTCGGGGGTGTTGAAGGCATAATGCAAGGCTACCGTCAACTCAACAACGCCGAGGCTTGCACCGAAGTGTCCGCCTTTTTCAGAAACAACGTCGACAATAAATTGCCTCAATTCATCGCAGATTACGGGCAAATCTGTCTTTTGAAAAAGCTGCCGCAGGTCTTCCGGCGTTTTGATGCGAGAAAGGTGCGGTCCGGCTGGGAAGTGACTCATGGTTTTCGGGTCTTATTGCTCCTGTGCGTCTTCAACAAAATTAGGAGCAATGATGTTCAGTTGAACGCATGGGAATCCGAACTTTTCCGAGCAATGGAAGCTCTTATGCCCAATAAACGTCATTCATGCCTCAATGAGTGCAGCTAATCCCGATAAGATTTGGGCGCCATCTGTGTTCCCAAGGTCGCTGCTTGCGGCGCGTTCGGGATGGGGCATCATTCCGAAAACATTCATTGCGTCGTTGGCAACACCCGCAATGCTATCAATTGATCCGTTCGGATTGGACCAAGGGTTCACTTTGCCATTTTCATCGCAATAGCGAAACAGGATTTGGTCCTGATCTTGTAGCCTCTTCAGTCCGTCATCATCGATGAAGTAATTGCCCTCGCCGTGCGCAATAGGGATGGTGATTGCGCTGTTGGAATCGATGTCACGTGAGAGGCAGGCGGTTCGGGAAACAGGTTTGAGTTGAACGTTGCGGCAAATGAATTTACGGCTTTCGTTGTGGAGCAGCGCCCCCGGGAGCAGCCCCGATTCGCAAAGAATTTGGAATCCGTTGCACACCCCAAATACGCGTCCCCCTTTTTGCGCATGGGCAACAATGGACTCCATGATTGGTGAGAAACGAGCAATTGCTCCACTACGGAGGTAGTCACCATAGCTAAAACCTCCAGGAAGAATTACGATGTCCGCGCCTTCTAGGTCTCGGTTTTTATGCCAGAGTTGGACGACATCGAACTGTAAGTCGTGTTCCATTGCATGCACCATGTCCATGTCGCAATTGGAACCGGGAAAAGTGACCACTCCTATTTTCATAGGACGAAGTTCGTGAATTCGTTGCTTTTATTGAGCGTAATTCAACCCAAAAACAACCAACAGCGTACCAACAAAAACGACCCAACCCAAACCATCGAGGGCACTGAGCTTGTCTCCTTTTCGTTCGCGTTTCGGAACAAGGCTGACGGTAAGAAACCCCAGAGCCAAAGCGGAAACTGCCGCCCAATGCGCCGTGCATTGAGACGCGGGCCCCAGGCCTCTTATTTCTGGGGTACCGGTTCCGAAAAACAGGCTTGCGGTCCCAGCGAGTGCCAAGAGGAGAAAGATCGCATTGTAGCGGGTGTTTTTCGTCTTGAGTACCAAACGCGGGTTTTCTCGAATGAGCATGAATAATCCAAAAATCCCGGCGGTTATCATACCGGCGGCACGCCATAATTGCCGTGTATTTTGACCGGTTTCAGGCACCTCTGTCGCAGCACTTCCTATGAATTCGCTGAAGAAGGGGAGTGTCCAACAAAACCCAGCGATGAGCAAACCATGTGCAATCCCAAAGGCCAACATGATCCATTCGCGAAAAATTGCTGGCCGAGTGCGGATTTGAACGGCAATTAAGCCCAGCAGAATGCCAGCATTGAGCGGTTGAATGCTCACGGCAAGCCCTGCAAGGAGCCCCGCTCGAAATTGGATGTTGCTTGTTGACGGTTGGCGGTGCATGCGCAAGGTTAGATCCAATGCTCCGCAGAGCATGAGCAGGCTTGTCCACGTTTGAATGCCTTCCATGGGCTCGGACACCGGGACCAAGACGATCCCCCAAGCGACAAAGGACCAAGCCAGGGCAGAATCGCCTCGCTCGACAAAATTTCTTTGCACGTACAAATGATGCGAATACCCTGCCACCGTTAGCAGCCCAATGCCATAGATGGCAAGGGATAGAACAGGTGTGTGCGCGTGCCAAAAGTGCCAGAGCACACCCCCCAAAATGGTCAATGGAACAATGGACCATGCAATCGGTTGGTTCGAACGGAGGATAGAAATCAAGGCTTGCTTATTTTTGCTCCGAATTTAGCACTTATGAATACGCAAGAAATCATCACTCCGGTTGCAAAGTTTATCGAATGGACATTTGAAACCGTTCTCGTACCTATGAGTGATCCCTTCAATTCGGGGGTCATTGTTCTGGGATTGGCGGGTTTGCTGTTCTGGCTGCGCTTGCAGAAAAAGTACACCCAAAAAGCGGAGCAGGACGGGGACTTGGTGTGAAGTAAAGCTTGCGCCGCACCGGATTTAATCCTGGGCCAATCAAGCCAAATCTAAGATGTCTGCACCGATGTCCATGCGGCAATAGGCCCCTTCGAATGTGATTTTCTCTATTTTCTCGTAGCTGCGTTTCAACGCATCTTCCACGGTCGCACCTCTGCCTGTGACCGCAAGGACTCGACCACCGTTTGTGTAGAGTTTGCGCCGAGAAATTTTCGTTCCGGCATGGAAAACCATTCCGTCCCAATTCGGGTCCTCAACAACGCCTTTGATTTCACGGTTTGTTTCATAGGCTCCTGGATATCCTTCGCTTGCCATGACCACGGTGGCGGCCGCTCGCTCATCAATTTCCAAGTCGTATTCTGAAAGCAACCCGGAACCTAGGCTTTCGAATAGGTGCAGTAAATCACTCTTAATCCTTGGCAACACGACTTCTGTTTCGGGATCACCCATGCGGCAATTGTATTCAATGACATACGGGTCGCTTCCCACTTTCATGAGGCCAAAGAAAATAAATCCGTGGTAGGGGATTTCGTCTTTGGTCAATCCTTTGATCGTGGGAATGATGATTTGATTCAAGGCCTTCTGCTGAAATTCTTCGGACAAGTACGGAACCGGCGAAATGGCACCCATGCCGCCCGTGTTGAGACCCGTGTCACCTTCTCCAATTCGTTTGTAGTCCTTCGCCGAAGGCAGAATGTGATAGCTTTTACCATCCGTCATGACAAACATGCTCACTTCCTGTCCCGTGAGGAATTCTTCAATCACAACGCGCTTTCCAGCTTCTTTGAATGCCCCGCCCTCCAGCATGGCTTTCAGGGTATCTGTCGCCTCTTTTTTTGATTCGGTGATGATCACTCCTTTGCCACCCGCAAGCCCATCGGCCTTGATGACATAGGGTGCCTGAAACGCGTCCAACGATTGCACCGCTTCAGCAAGTTGGTCGCTTCCAAAGCTCGCATAGCGAGCCGTTGGAATGTTGTGACGCTGCATGAAATTTTTGGCGAACTCCTTGCTGCCTTCGAGCATTGCGCCTTGTTTTTTAGGGCCAACGACCGTTACGGATGTCTTTTGTGAAGCTTCAAAGTAATCTGAAATTCCAGCCACGAGAGGAGCCTCTGAACCGACTACAATCAGGTCAATTTTGTGCCTCCGGACATAGCGTTCAACGGCTTGAAAATCCATTGCATCCAGATCTGCCATGGTCCCCAGCTCATGCATTCCTCCGTTTCCGGGGGCAATGTGGAGATCACGCAACATCGAAGATTCACTTAGTTTCCATGCCATCGCATGCTCACGGCCTCCGCTTCCCAACAAAAGTACATTCATGCCGTAAAAATAATGGGTCTCAGTGCGCAAGCAAAGAATCGTTCGAAACTTCATGTTTGTGAGCAGTAACTTGCAAGGAATTCGCCGTTAGACAATCCGTATGGATCAACCTTTTTTGTCCGCCGTCATCATCGCTTACAATGAAGCGCAAAACATCGAACGGTGTTTGCTGTCTTTGCAGGCCGTTGCGGATGAAATTGTGGTAGTGGATTCGGGTTCTACGGATGATACCGTTATGAAAAGCGAATCGATGGGCGCTCGGGTGTTAAGCCACCCATTCGAAGGGCACATACAACAAAAAAATTGGGCGGCAAATCAGGCCAAAGGGCAGTGGATCATTTCTTTGGATGCGGATGAAAGTTTGGGCGAAGAATTGAAAGCTTCGCTCCGCGAATGGAAAAAAAGCGCTCATGATTCGCGGGCATATCGTTTCAATCGATTGACTTCTTACTGTGGCCATTGGGTGCGCCATGGCGGATGGTATCCCGATCAAAAACTTCGGCTTTGGAAAAATGGAGCGGCACAGTGGACGGGCGAAAACCCCCACGATCGCTTGGAATTATTAGCCGGTGAAAACGCGGGCAAAAGCATCGGTCATTTGGAGGGAGACTTGTTGCACCATTCTTATCACACGGTCGAGGACCATATCCGTCAGATCGCCTACTTCTCCGACATTGCAGCGGTGCATTATGAGGGGCCGCTTTGGCGAACAAATCCCTGGATTCGGCCATTGAAGATGGCATTTCAATGGACCAAGAATGCATGGATTCGGGGGGGGTGGAGAGATGGTTGGGCCGGTTGGACCATTGCGAAATACAGTGCAATTGCCACGGCTCGGAAATACGAAAAAGCGCGTGTTTATGGGCGTTCGAAGCGGTTGTTGGAGGCCGCTGGAAAAACGAAAATCCAACGGATTTTGATATGCCGAACGGATGCCATTGGGGATGCCGTACTAACCTTGCCTGTTGCCGGGTGGATCAAAGCTTCTGCATCCAATTTACAGGTGGACTTTCTGGTCCGGTCGTATGCCGCTCCTGTTGCCGCTGCTGCGGAAGATGTGGATGACGTGGTAATTTGGTCGCCAAAATCGCCACCAGATTTGTCGGGGTACGATGCGGCGGTCGTGGCATTTCCAGATGTGGAGGTGGCTCAGACCCTTCGGGAACAGGGCGTGCCAATTGTGGTTGGGACTTCCCGAAGGTGGCCTTTTCGGCGTTGGATGACGCACCACAATCACACGTCGCGCAAAGTTTCAGGACAACACGAAGCGTGGCATGGCATTGAATTGGCGAAGACGATGCATCCGTCTCCGGGTTGGGAGAGACCGGGGCTGCAACTTCCAAAATCACCCGGTGAAATTGCGCAGTGGGGTCGATTGAAACCCCGGGCGTGGGAAGAGGTGAAAGGCCAGATCGATGGTGCAAAGGATTGGCTGGAGGTCGATCAAAAACACATCATTGTTCACCCGGGGTCAGCGGGCAGTGCCAACAACTATTCCCAAGAAAGCTACCTCACACTCATTGACGGCCTTTGCGATGCGGGCCTGCGCGTCATTTTGACGGGCACAGCGGCGGAAGCGGAACAATTTGGTGTTTCACGATGGAGCGATCAAGAAGGAGTGATCAATACGATGGGCCGCATGACCTTGGATCAATTGCTTGCCCTCATAGGCGCCTCGGATGGCCTCGTGGCTTCGAGCACGGGTCCGCTGCACATGGCGGCAGCCTCTGGAGTGATGTGCATGGGCCTATACGGTCCTGAAGCACCGGAGTGGCCGGAGCGATGGCACCCGGTTGGTCCGCGGGCGCATTGGATAACGGCGAAACGCCTCGCTTCGGACGGAGCATTGGAAATCGAAGTGTCGGAGGTTTTGGCGAAGATTCTTTCAGTCCTCAGCGAATAGTCCGTTTGCCAATCAGTCCAATTAAGAACCCAGCCAAGGTCACACCGGCTTGTGTTTCCAATGTGTCTTCCGTCATGCAGGACAATGCAAGAATGAAACCTGCCAAGCACGCCACTCGAATTGGGTAAGTGGGAAATGCACTGCCCGATACCGACACCAAGGCCACCAAAATGGCCATCCATAGCAACATGGATAGTGGCCCGCCAGAAATCAAAAATGTGATGTATTGATTGTGTGGTCTGAGCCTGAATTCGGGCCTAAGAGGAGAATTGGCCTGTTCGTATGATGCGGCAATGGCATCCGGCACATCACCGGTTCCCACGCCCAAAGCCGGATGGCTCTGAAATACCCCAAACGCATTTTTCAAAAACAGAAATCGTTGAACAAGTGAGTGACCACTGGGATTTCCACCATCTACGGCATTCCATATTTCAAATTGAACAATGTCCCATCGTCGCCTCAATCCACCGTGTTTGACTTCTAAAACGGTGGGCACTCCGGATTCAATGAGCTGCACGTCTGAGGGGGTGAGAGCCAAAACACCCAATCGATCCTTTTTGAGTCCCATGGAGGACAGGTAACGGAGCAACGTCATTTCCAACGCTTGGTTCCGCTCGTCCATTCCCTTGAAGGCAATTGTGCTTCGTTCATTCCACGTTTCACTCAATTCGCTCCACGCAATGTTTGTCCAAACGTGTTCGCCGTTTTCGCGCAGGCACCGTTCTGTAAAATGCTGGTATTGTTCGCCTCCTTCGGATTTCACGCCCAATGCCTCGGGATCCGGGTAGCGGGGCCACAGGCTATTCATGGCGAAAGCGACCATAGCCAGAAACACAGTCAGTAGGCCGATGAACCCATTCCTTCGGAATGCAACTTTACTTGAACGACGGTCCGCCTCACCAGTTCCCGCCAGGAGGAAGGCCAGTAGGCCCGAGAGTGGAATCAAGGTAGCGCCTGTGATCGAAGCGGTTTTCCATGTAAATGCAGTGCCGAGAACGCAGAGGACCAAGGCGGTTCCCCATGCTTTCCATTGTTTGGTCTCGAACGCCCGAAGCAACCACCAAGACCAAATGAAGGCAATCATCAAACTGAACCGAATGTGCGATATGAAGGGCGACCAATCGCGTGCTTCAACGGTTTCAGCAGCTGCGCTGCCTGACCACAAGGCACCAACGCAAGCCGCAGTGACTGAAAAAGCTAACGTATGTTGGACCAGTTCAAGGCCACGAGTTTGATTCCATCGGCCAGTGATCAGAACCAAAGGAAAAGCCAGAAGGGGAAGTTGGATTCGCAGCGCTCGCCATCCTTGGGCTACGTCTTCGGTCCAAAGCTGCCCCAAAAGTTGCCAGGCGAATAAGGCCAATACAGCCCAGAGCAGCGGCTGTGAACGCCAGAATTTCCAGGAACGATTGCGAAAAATGGGGCCGTAATGCCAGCGGTCAAGCGCCCAAGCGAAGAGCAGTAAGAAAGCTCCCTGGCTCATGAGAAAATTGGAGAAAGGAAGGGCAATCGCCGTAATAATAAGCGCCAAATCATACGCCCGCTGTACTTGGCGATTTTCGCCGATTACTTGGGAGCTTGTATTTGTTCTTGGCGGCATCATTCAGCGATTATTCGGCGCCGGCGAGGATCATTTCGTACTGCCCAGAATTGAGCATTTGAATGGCTGTGGAAACCGTCGAGTCGCGCGGCAGGGACCATTGAAATACGCCATCCTGAAGGTAATAGCGCATGATGATTTCTTCTTCCAAGGACATTTGAATTTGTTCCCGGAATTCCTCGAGGTCCCGAACGATGTTGGGCTTCAACGCCGCCTCCAATTGTTCGAATGCATTAGGATCCAAGGTGTAAACCGCCTCATCTTCAGCCACCTCTTTTAGTTGCTCCCACATCACGGAAGTTTGTGATTCGTATTGTGTCGCTGCATTGGCCTCAGCAAAGTCGACAAACTCCGTCCAGTCGGCTTCGGTCAATGCGAACCCCTCGGGTGGGGCGATGCTGTCGCGCTGCGCGGTCCACGCATTGGCGAAATCAAACAAGGTTCCACTTTCATAAAGTCCTTCCAGCACATATCCAAGGGGAGGCAGGAGCGTCGGGACATCTGGCTGAACTCCCTTTCCATCGACCACCGGACGACCATTGCGGGTATAGAACACTTCAATCAGGGAGTCGGCGACAGCTTGCGCGCTTCCGTCCTCACCGCGATTCCCACCGTAATCAAGCCGTTGAATGCAGCGTCCGCTAGGCGTGTAATATTTGGCTACTGTGACCTTCAATTTGGTCCCATAGGCCAATTGCTTGGATTGTTGAACCAGGCCCTTACCAAAACTCTCTTGGCCTACTATGATCGCTCGATCCAAATCTTGAAGGGTGCCCGAAACAATTTCCGAAGCGGATGCTGACATGCCATCAATCAACACTGCAATTGGCAAATCGGGAAGCAAGGCGTCGGCCATGGTGCTGTAACTCTTTTCCCATTCTTCTGTTTTGCCGCGGGTGCTCACTACTTCTTCTCCTTTGCCAATGAATAAATTGACAATGCTGATGGATTCCTGCAGTAGGCCGCCTCCATTGCCTCGAAGGTCAACGACTAGCTGTTTCATGCCGATGCTGTCGCGGAGGTAACGAATGGCTTGCCGCAATTCGAAGGATGACCCGCGTGTGAAGGCAGAGAGTGCCACATACCCTGTGCTGTCGCGAAGCACAGTGCGGAAGGGAACTGCGGGGAGTTTGATTTTGGCGCGTTTCATCACCACAGACTCTTCCGTTTTCGTTGCATTCCGAATGAAGCTCACTTCTACGTCTGTGCCGCTGGCTCCTTGAAGCATTTCCGGAATGAGGTCTTCCTCTACATCGGCCAATCTCATTCCATCGACGGCGGTCAGCTCATCGCCGATTTTTATTCCCGCCTTGGCCGCCGGGAATTCAGGCAGTACGTCGATGAAGAGTTGTCGTCCCCCCATCATTTGAATGCTTGCTCCAATGCCGCCATATTCACCGGTACTCATGAATCGAAGGTCCTCCACCCGCGACTCCGGGTAATAGATGGTGTAAGGGTCCAGGCTCGACACCATCGCATCAATCCCAGTTTCCATCAGTGCTCCCGGTTGAATTTCATCCACGTAAAAGATGTTCAATTCACGGAATAGCGCATTCATGATCTCCAGTTGCTTCGACAATTCGAAATAGTTTTCCCGAACCGGAACAGCTGCGATGAACAGCCCCAACAGCGGCAGCAACAAGAGCTTAGATCTGTTTTTTTTCTTGGTTGGAAGCGTGGCTAGGGGATGGGAGCGTTTCTCGTTCTTCACAGGTTCAGTCTTGGTCGGGTTGGCTAGGAAACATTTTGTGCACGAGTAAGGCAACAGATGAGCGCACCGTCTCGAAATCAGGCATTTCGTTTCCTACAAATATGAAAACGATTGCCCGTTGTTTTTCGTCTGTGAGTAGACGATTTTCCAAAGCGGGCTTTTCAAGCCTCCACGCTTCCCGCATCAATCGTTTGACGCGGTTGCGGTCCACGGCTCGCTTGAATTTCTTCTTGCTCACGCTTACCATGGCCTGGATGGCGACGGGCTCGGGCAATGGCGTATCGATGAAGCGTCCAATGATGGGAGGAGCTTTAATTTTTGCGCCCTTCGCAAAGACGAGGTCCGAGAGTTTTTTGGACTTCAGTCGCTGGTTGCGGGGAAAGGAAAAGGAGCCAGTTTCGGACAAGGGCGCTTTATTTGCCCTGAATGTAATGCTCAATGGCCATAGTCATGGAAGGAGCTTTCGGCGTGGGTGCCGAAATGTCCACACGAAGGTTGGCTTCAGCAGCAGCTTTTGCAGTAGTCGGCCCAAATGTGGCAATCCGAGTTTCTCCCTGTTGAAAATCGGGGAAGTTCTTGAATAAGCTCTCAATCCCGCTTGGGCTGTAAAAAACCAACAAGTTGTACTTCACATCGCTCAAGTCACTGAGGTCTGAGCATACGGTTCGGTACATGGTGGCTCGTGTGTAGTCAATTTTCCCCTCTTCTAGGAATTTTGGAATTGATGGCTTCATCAGGTCACTGCACGGCAACAAGAATTTTTCGTTCTTGTGCTTCTTGATCAATTCCATGAGGTCCTGGAAGCTCTGTTTCCCGAAGAAAATTTTTCGCTTTCGGTACACAACATATTTCTGCAGGTAATAGGCAGTCGCCTCGCTGATGCAAAAATATTTCATGGTGTCGGGCACTTCAAACCGGAGCTCTTCGGCCAAACGAAAGAAATGATCAATGGCATTTCGGCTGGTAACAATCAGTGCAGTGTGCTCTGCGAAATCAATCCGCTGTTGGCGAAACTCTTGACTCTCAATTCCTTCCACGTGAATGAAGGGGCGGAAATCGATGGTGAGTTTTTGTCGCTCTGCTAAATCAAAATACGGCGACTTTTCCGTTGTCGGCTTCGGTTGTGATATCAGAATGGTCTTGACTGTTTGCGCCATATTCAAGGGGTTCCATGCTTGCTCGATTGGACGTCAAACTTGCTTGAAAAGCAGGTAAGTCGGACCAATTTCGAAGGTGCAAAGATACACAATTCCCCACCCAAAAGGAAGCCCATTGTGAACGACCGATTGAAGTTGACGTAACCATTTCATTGTCAACCATCCCCACCATATCCAAACGGCTTGTTCCCAAAGTATATTCCGGCTGCTAAATGGGATGTTTTGCCCCAAATGAAAGATGCAAAAAACCATCAACCCCCACAGCAACCAATTGCGCATGTGACGGTCAATTTCCAAACCACGTTCGGTTGCTTCGGGAGCAAGCGTGATCCAACCGCCGATCCAAGCTGCAATAACCCGTAAGATGATTGTTGCGACCCCCAATAGTGCCCCGTAGCCCATCCCGACCCATAAGCCTTCGAGCGTTGCATCAACCTGACACAATGCCCAGGCACTTCCGAGGATGCACCAGGCTAATACACCAAGAAGGTGACTTGTTAAGGTGCCACCCGTGCGAGCGGACTCGTCCGCCAATCGCTGCCACACCCGCTTGATGTTGTAAGAAGTCCAAATTGTCAAGCTCCATTCGCGTTCGAAACGGATCCGTAACAATACAGTCGCCCAGAGACCCAAACCAATGGATAGAAGCATCGCCGCCAAAAACTCATAGGATGCGTGGGGTATGGGCTGTCCTTCGAACATGGCGCGAAGATTCAAAATTTTCCAATTGCTGGGACTTCAACGCCACGGCATTATGTGAATTGGACGTAAAAATTTATACACGTCTTGGGATTCGTGCTGCTCAAAATGGGCCGTGATCCAATACGAGCCGGGTGGAGGAATTCGTGTCCCTACGAATCCATCCCACTTTACCGTTTGGTCCTCTTCTTGGGAAACCCAAATGGGATCATCTGTGAGCATTGAAATTATAAGCCCGGTGGCATTGTGGAGGGTTAAGTGTGCTTTCCAGGCACCTGCTCCGGGCGCCCGTAACAAAACTTGGATCGGCTCAATTGCCCCGCTGGCGGCGAACCTCCACGTATCGTTCAAAACAACCAAGGAGTTTAGCGCTTGATCTGCTCCGAATTGATGTTTCTGCCAACTGTTCCATTTTCCAGGAGTCGCCCCGAGTTCATCCAAGGAAGATTCCCATTGACGGGGAGGCGAAATGCATTCGGTTTCCAGTGAAAAAGGTGCGCCAACTCGTTCCAATGAACGCAAATGATGCCAGTCGTTCCAGGGTGATTCGAGATCGGGGTGGAGGTGGATGCTATCGATTCGAGCGCCTGACCGCGCCAATTGTACTTCTCGGTTTCCCCACAGGCTCGGCAAATTGCAAGGAATGATTCGTCCTTGCTGCTGCATCCACCGGCTCGGACATCGGCTGAATGCAACCGGGGTGTCCTTTGGAATGAGCCATCGGATTTCGGTCGTCAGGGGCAGCCAATCAATCGGGTTGGGGCTTGTCGCAGTTGTCAATTGAAGTCCATCCGTCCTGAGCCAAGGGTGCACATGGTGTTTGATTTCAATGAAAGGCTCTGGACCATCGAGCTTCAATTGTTGCACCTCATTCAATGAAAAGTCGCATTCCAACTCGTCGACTACGAATGGACTGGAGGGACAGATGGAGGCAATGGATAAAGCTCCTTCCGCCCAATGCAGTTGGGCGATGCTGTCCTCCAATGCATCGAATTGGGAAGGTCCCTTCCAGAGCTGCTCGGCATCCAGGCCGTCGGCCCAACCTCCGAGGTCTTCCGGATCCACAGCAGTCCATATTGTCGACTCAATTTCAACAGGACCGTTGAATAAAACAACCCATTGGTTTTCTGAAATACCGCACAGGATGGGCACTGCATTGACCGTTACCGGTTCTTCAGCCAGATCGCTGATGCCTGGAGAACAACCACGAGAATCCATGCTGCTGTTCCAGTTGAACGCACCGTGCAATCCGGGAATGAGATCCAAACGAACGAGGCTTTTTCCGCTCCCTTCATTTTTCCGTTCGCGGTGCCAACAATTGGAATAATGTACTTCATCAATCAAGGTTCCGTTGGCCGCACGAATGGCCACAAGCCCAGTACTATTAGGCAAATCGATTTCGTAAAAACAATGCCGTGCTCCCGGTGCCAAGGTGATGCGGTGGAGGGGAGAGGAGCCATTGCATTGGAGCCCCCCCAATTCGAGGGTGTCCGTTTCGTGTACATTCGTTACCTCAACGAAAGAGCCCCACACATCAGTCATGCCATTGGGATCATGTGCAATTTCAGTAATTAGCAAATCCTGAAAAGCTGGAAAGCGATGAGGTTCCAATTGAATCGTCCACGCGGAGACGGGCAGTGCCGAAGGAACGCAGGGCATAATACCTGTCACGTCAAATGCAACCTTCCCATTTGAAAGTTGCGAATCAATTTGCCAAGCCAGCGTTTTGTGGTCTTCATTCATCAAGGTCAAGTGACCGGCATTGATTCCGCGGAGATGGAACGGAGCTTGCGGGTCGAGTGGTTGATTGAACGTGAGCAATCCTCTCGTTTCCCCAGTTGGAGTGATTGCCACCAATTCCAGGGGGAGGGTTTCTGAAATTGGGGTGTTTTCCTGGGGCGAAGAAGCGCCCGGAGTGCTTCCGAGCGGATGAAGCGATGGCTCCCAATTGCTTGGGCCATTGCACGCGTCCCAATTTCTAACTTGCAAGGAGACTCCCCCATCGGTCAACCCCGCCATCCAATCGGAGCTGTATTGCACTTGATCGGCGATGGATCCATCCTCGCCCAGCAACATCAGGGATTCCCCTGCATTGTTCAACCCTGGCCAAGGAATTCCTTCGGCCTGCAGCGTGGAATCGCCGGCAATGCTCACGTCACTCCCACTGACAATGACACGTTTTCCCGGCGCCAAAATCCCATCCCAACCAAATTGAGGGATCAGATTGGACTGGGTTTCGGAACTGCCGTCCAGAAGAATGAAATCTTGGATGGAATAATGTGACTCCGAGCGGTTGATGATTTCCAGCCACTCCTCTTCGGGCAAACCAAGAGACGGCGAAGGATCAAACATGATTTCTGTGAATTGCACCGCATGTGGCTCGATGCCTTCGGATGAAGTGCGCAGCACTTCAATGGCCCCCTGGATTCCTTCGATTCCATGAGCATCCTGGATTCCGTGCAAGGACAACTGACGCACTTGACCAATGGGCCAATGCCCTGGGAAGATTCCAATCCGTTTATTGCTCTCAGGGCTTTCTGCAATGAAAAAAAGGGAATCGCCATTGTTCCAGGTGCCAAATCCAGTGGAGCTGGACAGGGGTTCGTTGAACTGCAATTCAAGGGCGTGGGTGCCGAGCCAATGGTAGTCGACACATACCGGAGGGATGGTGTCAGGCACATGGGGAGATAATGAAGCGACTTCAATGCGAAAGTCATTGACGTGGCTTGCGGTAAATTTTGCGCTAAAACCAATGCAATCAGGCACTAAACCAGCACTTCCTTCCATGGCATGTGTCCACTCTAACGGCTCTGAAGAAGCGCTCCATTGAAGGAATGTGGAGTCTGACGCAGGATGCTGGTTCCACATCATCCAGTGGTCGATTTGTCCCGCCAACATCGGTGAAGGAGCGGCCGCGATTTGTCCGTGGCTTTCGCCCACCTCGGTGTTCATCCAGCGCAAGGAATCCGCGCTTCCGCTCTCGCCGAGGTGCAGAAAGTTGCCCGGATCAACGCCTAAAATGGCAGAGTCGGTTTGCCAGCTGGAAACTGAAAATGGTGGTATGTTGGCTCCGCTCCATTCAAGATTGGATCGAGGGATCAAGTGCACCCGGCTGAAATTCTGCGTGGAGCCAGCGAATTGCTGTGACCAGTGAAACATGATTGTACGACCTGCGGAATCCGCAATGCTATCCACAGGGCAAAAGCAAATCCAGGACTCACCGGGTTCTTGGGTGTTGAGTTGCCATCCGCTGTCGGAAGGAATCCAATCGTCCTCATGCATGTGGATTTCCCAGAAATCAGGTGATTGGCCCGGCGAATGCCCCACCGCGCCAAACAAAAATGGAACCAGCAGAAAATGCAGTTTTTCATTCCAATTCAGCCGCCTCAAATCCTTCTTCATCAACAAGGCAAACCTCGAAAAAAAGTTGGAGTTTTACACCATCGTTCGTGAACCACACGGCGGCATTTAAAAATTAGTTCAGCGCATAAAAATGGATGAAGGTTTGAAAGTCTGCATCGTCGGAGCGACAGGATTGGTAGGAAGAACCATGCTTCAAGTTTTGGAAGAACATGCCTTCCCGGTCAGCGAATTGTTGCCGGTGGGAAGTGAGCGCAGCATTGGCACAGATGTTTATTTCAAGGGTGAGGCGTTGGAGGTGCTTTCGATGGAATCGGCTCTAGCGAAAATGCCGCAAGTGGCTCTTTTCAGTGCAGGGGGCTCGGTCAGCGAAGAATGGGCTCCGCGATTTGCCGAGGCTGGGACCACGGTCATCGACAACAGCAGCGCTTGGCGAATGAACGGGGATTGTCCGCTGGTTGTGCCGGAAGTCAATGGCCACGCCATCCAATCGCATCACCGGATCATCGCCAATCCGAATTGCACGACCATGCAACTGGTGATGGCACTGAAGCCGCTCCATGACCTTTTCCAAATCAAGCGTGGCATTGTGAGCACCTACCAAAGTGTAACGGGCACTGGCAAGGCAGCCATCGTGCAGTTGGAGGAAGAACGAAGAGGTGATGTGCCAAGTGCACCGGTTTATCCGCATTCCATAGACATGAATTGCCTTCCCCATTGTGATGTTTTTGTTGAAGACGGATTTACCCGGGAGGAAATGAAGGTTTGGCACGAAACCCAGAAAATTCTCGGAGATGATTCCGTGTCTGTGACGTGCACTGCCGTTCGCGTGCCGGTCCAAGGCGGTCATAGCGAAAGCGTTTACCTCGAATTCGAGCGTGACTTTGACTTGGGCCAAGTCCGTGCGGCGTTATCAAACTTCCCGGGTGTTGTGGTGGTAGACAATCCGGAGTCCAATTCCTATCCGATGCCGCTGACCGCGCATGGCAGCGATGATGTTTTTGTCGGGCGCATCCGACGCGACTTGGCGCATCCGAAAGGGCTTCATTTGTGGGTAGTGGCTGACAACTTGAGGAAAGGAGCTGCCACTAATACGGTTCAGATTGCGCGGTACCTATTCGATCGCGGTCGCTGGTCGTGAGCCGTGATTTTGCACTTGCTGGTTTCGGGTTAAATTGCGCTCAATTCGCGTCACACCGCGGCTGGATTCACACTTCAATCAAGTTCAAATGAATGCACAAAACCTCCTATCAATGCGTCGATTTCTGGTGACGCTCGGACTTCTTTTGTTTGCGATTGCAGGGCAAGCACAAACCCAAGTTTACGGAACAGTGTTGGACGCTGAGAATGGAGAACCGCTTATTGGCGCTTCGGTATACTTGGAAGAATACAGCATGGGTTCGGTTACCGATTTTGATGGTCGGTTTCGATTCACAACGAAACAGACCGGCGAGGCTCACGTGGTGGCAAGCATGATCGGCTACGAGAATAGCCGAAACTACATTCAGTTGCCTGCCCGCCAAGGAGGAATGGCTGTGGGCTTGGCGGTGATCGACATGGGAGTGCTCCGATTGGCGGCCTCCACGATAGGTTTGAATGAAGCGAATGTGATTGCCTCAGTAGCCACTAGTCGCGAGACGCCTGTGGCAGTGTCCACGTTGGACGCGCGCACCATTCAGGAGCAGTTGGGAGACAAAGAATTGGTCGAGACGTTGAACATTACGCCAGGAGTTTATGCCACAAAAAGCGGGGGTGGCTATGGTGACAGCCGGATCAATATTCGCGGATTTGACCAAACCAATGTGGCGGTTTTGATCAACGGAATTCCCGTGAACGATATGGAAAATGGTCGTGTGTACTGGTCAAATTGGGCGGGATTAGGTGACGCTGTCAATACCATGCAGGTACAACGAGGGCTCGGAGCTTCGAAGCTGGCCATCAACTCTGTGGGCGGCACGTTGAACATCATAACGAAAGCCACAGACATGAAAAAGGGCGGCAGTCTTTTGCAAAGTGTCACCGATTATGGCCGCTACAAGACCATGTTGTCTTTGAGTTCGGGCATCATGAAAAATGGATGGGCGGTGAGCGCCGTTGGGAGCCGCACCATGGGCAATGCATATGTAGATGCCGCTTTCATCGATGCGTGGAGTTATTTCCTCACCGCCGCCAAAGACTTTGGAGCGCATCGCCTGGTTTTGACAGCCATTGGCGCTCCACAAACCCACGGACAACGTCGAGGTCAGTTGAGTGTGGATCGGTTCAATGACCTCAATGCACTGGGATACGAAGCACACCGTTGGAACGATGACTGGGGTTATTTGAACCGCGGCGGAGCCACGGAGGAAGTGCTGAATTCCCGTGTCAATGGCTACCACAAACCCCAGTTCGCCTTGAACCATTATTGGCAGTTGAGCGAACGATCGCACTTGGCGTCTAGTTATTACGTGAGTGTGGGGCAAGGATACGGTTCACGTTACGATGGAACGAGTTCGCCACGCCTCAGCGAAACGTACGAGGATGCCGATGGTATGACCCGGACGGTGAAGACGAATCTCAATTGGGATTACCTCTGGGACTCGAATGAGAACAACACGCAGCCGGTCACGTATGCGGCCAATCAGATTGGTTATGACGCGTCGGCCCAAGCTTGGTTGGACACGGTACACATGTTTGGCGACCCCATTGTCGTTGAAGGAGACACGGTGGTGGGTGGCCGAAGCCGAAGCGTAATTGAGAATGCGCACAACGAACATTTTTGGACGGGCGTATTGTCCACGTTGCACCACGAAGTCAATGACCGCGTCAACCTCATGGTTGGCGTCGATGCGCGTTATTACAGCGGTAAGCACTTCACACGAGTCAATAATTTGCTCGGGGGAGACTTCTATTTGCAATCTTTCAGCAGTTCGGACGGATATGGCATCAATCCAGACTATGAGCTCATGGCGCAGCCGGGGGATAAAGTCGATTATGATGACATAGGGTTGGTCCGATACGCGGGTGGGTTTGCACAAGCGGAATACAAAGATGATCGCTTTAGCTTGTTTGTTGCGGGCACCATGAGTTTGACTGGATATCGGCGCATTGATCCCTACAAGTACTTCCGATACGCGGAGACGGGGGTTCAGGAAGTCACAGAACTGAATGAAACAACGGGCAACATTGAAACCACGGAGCAATTTGTCTATGGCGAGAAATCACTCAAGGCAAGCAGCGTTGGTTACAACGCCAAGGCTGGAGGGAGTGTGCGCATAGGAGAGACGAGTCACCTATACGTGAATGGTGGAGTGTACTCACGCGCTCCCTTCATTCGGTATGTCTTCACGAATTACTCCAATGTTTTGAGCAACGATCGTTTGACCAATGAGAAAGTGGCAGCATTCGAAGCGGGCTATCGCTTCCGCTGGCGTGGAATTTCATTGGATGTCAATGCCTATCACACCCAATGGCGGGACAAGAGCATCATGAGCAGCCCGCTTTTACGACCTGACGGTACGGAATACAGGGCGTTCATTACGGGCTTGGTGCAAACGCATGAGGGCATCGAGTTTGAGTTGAAAACGCGGCCCCTGCCAAAGTTGGAAATTGGAGGAATGGCGTCCTTTGGCGATTGGCGCTGGGACAACGATGTCAACGCCGAAATCACCGCGGAGGAAGGGGGAGAGGTTTTGGAAACGCTTTACATCTATTCCGCGGGCCTCAAAGTCAGTGATGCGCCGCAGTCTCAGGTCGGCCTTTTAATGAACTACTCACCGACGAAGGGCCTTCGGGTCGGCGCCAACTATGTCCACAATTGGAATTTGTATGCGCGTTTTGAGGTCGACGCTGACCGTACGAATCCAGACCGAGCAGGATTGCAACCCGTCATGCTTCCTGAATTTGGCTACCTCGACTTGCGCGCGAGTTATCGGTTCGAAACGGGTGGGTTGGGATGGATGGCCAGCCTGAATGTTCAAAATGCCTTGGACAACATCTACATCAGTGACGGTTTTGAGACGTTCGTAACCAACCCACAGACCGGGGTAAAAGAGCAGGGAACCGTTGAAAACGGAAAGTTAGAGGGCTATTGGGCTTACGGCCGAACCTTATCTGCCACGCTCAAGATGATGTTCTGATCACCGGATGGTGTCACCTGCAGCGGTGCCCTCCTCAGGGGTCACGAAGCGCAATGAACCATCGGCTGATTCCGCCATTAACACCATTCCTTGGCTTTCTACGCCACGGATTTTGCGCGGTGCCAGGTTGGCCAATAACGTGACCCGGCGACCGACGACATCCTCTGGCTCGAAATGCTCTGCGATTCCGCTCAATACCGTCCGCTCATCCAATCCCGTACGGATGGTCAATTGCAGCAATTTGTCGGCTTTCGGGACCCGCTCGCATGCAATTACTTCGCCGACCCGGAGGTCCATTTTTTGGAAATCATCAAAAGTCATCATGGGCTTAAGGGGTTCGCAAGTCGAAGCAGGTGCTGCGCTTGCTTGTGCAGATTTTAATTTTTCAACTTGAGCGTCCACGGTGGATTGTTCCACTTTTTCGAACAGGATGGGCAAATCACCCAATCGCTCACCCGGCTGCATCATGGTGCCGCTGGCTTGCTCCCATTGGGCGTTCGAAATCCCAAATGCAGCTTGCATTTTTTGCGCGGTTTGTGGAATGAAGGGCTCCAACAATACCGAGCAATTTGCCGCAACTTGGATGCAGGTGTTGAGGATGACTGCCGTGCGTGCCTCATCTGTTTTCTTGATCTTCCACGGCTCTTGCTCTGTCATGTATTTATTGCCCAAACGTGCTACACCCATGGCGGCTTGCAAGGCATCGCGGAAACGGTTGCGCCGAATCAATTCAGCGACTTCGCCTGGAGCGGATTCCAACGCTTGAACGATAGCGTCCTCGTCGGTAGTCCATTTCGTGCGGTCTATTTCAGGCACTGCAGAATCGTAATACTTCCGGGTCAAGACGATGACGCGATTGATGAAGTTTCCGAGTACATCGGCTAGCTCATTGTTCACCCGTTCGCGGTAATCGGACCACGTGAATTCGCTGTCCTTCTGCTCGGGCATGATGCTCGCAAGAACATACCGCAATTCGTCGCTTTTGCCAGGAAATTCTTCGAGGTAATCTTTCACCCAAACCGCCCAATTGCGGGATGTTGAAATTTTATCCCCTTCCAAATTCATGAATGCATTGGCCGGCACATTGGTCGGAAGGTTGAATGCCCCGTGTTCTTTCAATAGAATGGGGAAGATCAAACAGTGAAAAACGATGTTGTCCTTTCCGATGAAGTGAATCAATTCGGCATCGTCAGACTGCCACCAATCTTGCCAATTTTGTCCAGTATTGGCCGCCCACTCCATCGTGGAAGTGATGTATCCTATTGGGGCATCAAGCCAAACGTAGAGCACTTTTCCATCGGCACCTTCGACGGGCACGGGTACGCCCCAGTCCAGGTCACGGGTCATGGCTCTGCTCTGCAGTCCTCCATCGATCCAGCTCCGGCATTGGCCAGTGACGTGTGATTTCCAGCTGCGCGCATCGTGGTGCGCTGCACCATTGAATTTTCCGTTGTCGATGTAATCTCGGAGCCAATCTTCGTGCCGTCCCATGGGCAAGTACCAAAGGGTGGTATCCTTCAAAATTGGTGTTGCGCCGCTTAAAGTTGAGGTGGGCTCGATCAAGTCCGTTGGCGATAAGGCGGAACCGCATTTTTCGCACTGGTCGCCATAGGCACCGGGCGATTCGCATTTGGGGCACGTGCCTGTGATGTAGCGATCGGCCAAAAATTGCGATGCTTCGGGGTCGAAAAACTGTGCGTCAGTTTTCACTTCAAAGCTTCCGGACTCCAGCAATTTCAAGAAAAAATCCTGAGCAACTTGATGGTGTTTTTCGCTCGAAGTGCGTGAATAATGGTCAAAAGCCATGCCGATGCCTGCAAATGCTTCTTGCATTTCGGTGTGGTACCGGTCGACAATTTCGCGGGGCGTGACACCGTCCTTCTTGGCCCGCAGCGTGATGGCGGCCCCATGCTCGTCGCTTCCGCAGACCCACAAAACTTCAGAACCTGCCATGCGTTCGAAGCGCGCTCGAATGTCACCGGGCAGGTATGCGCCGGCAATGTGTCCAATGTGGATGGGGCCATTGGCGTATGGCAAGGCCGAGGTCATCATCAATCGGCGGGGGTGGCGAAATGGGCGAGGCGTTGGAGTCATCAAAGGGGCGAAAAGAAGTGCGAATTTCGGGCTTTTTCGCTATCCATTGCCATCTTGCCGCATCCCATTGCTCGGAAGACATGAACACACCTGACTATTTGACCAAAATGCCTGAGCCTTTGCAGCCCGGAGATCATGTGATGCTTGCCGCTCCTGCCCGCCATGTGACCAAGGTACAAGTGGACGCGGCAACCGAGGCCATCGAAGCGGGGGGATTCACTGCCGTGATGCCTGAGGGGTTGCTCGCTCAGCAGGGGCAGTTTGGAGGATCCGATGCACACCGCGCGAGGGTGATGAATCAAGGATTTGAGTCGCTAAAAATCAAAGCGATATGGGTGATGCGCGGGGGTTACGGATGTGCACGGATTTTGCCACTTTTGAACCAGCAGGCATTTTCGGACGCGCCCACTTGGATGGTCGGGTTCAGTGATGCAACTGCCCTGCATGCGTGGGCAAATCGCCTTGGTGTGATGACGCTCCATGCGCCGGTTGCCAATACATTTTCGTCATGCGCCGATAGGGAGAAGCAGGCGTTTTGGAGAAGTTTGACAGCTCCCTATGCAGGGGGGGAAGAGTCATTGGTTGTTGGAGGTAATTTGAGTGTCTTGTACAGTTTAATGGGCACGCCTTATTTCCCCAATTTGAAAGGGAATTGGCTGTTGATTGAAGACGTGGATGAATACCTCTATCACGTGGATCGCATGATGCTCGCCTTTCGCTTGGCGGGCATTTTGGATGAGGTCAAAGGGGTTTTGGTGGGGTCTTTCACGCAGCTTCATGACAACACCATCGCATCCGGTCAATCCACCAATAATCCCTTTGGTCAAACGTTGGGAGAAATCATCGTTTCACATGTCCCTTCGAACAAACCCATTCACTGGGATTTGCCCATTGGCCACGGAACAAAAAACGTTCCTGTCGTGTTGGGTGCAAGTTGGGAAAGCCAAATGCACCACTTCGCTCTGGAAATCGCCTAATTTCGCGACGTAAAACCAAAACTCTTGCCTCTATGTACGGATCTATGAAACAGCACCTTCGCGACGAATTGTCGCAGATTGAAGCGGCCGGTTTGTTCAAGAAAGAGCGGGTCATTGCCGGAGCGCAAGACGTGGAAATCACCTTGGATGACGGTTCCAAGGTCCTGAATTTCTGCGCGAACAATTACCTGGGCTTGAGCAACCACCCACAGGTGAACGAAGCAGCGAAAAACGCCATTGACAGCCATGGGTTTGGGATGTCAAGCGTTCGATTCATCTGCGGAACACAGGACATTCACAAGCGGCTGGAACAGCGCATCGCTGAATTTCACGAGACCGAAGACACCATCCTTTATGCGGCAGCATTTGACGCCAACGGGGGTGTTTTTGAGCCGTTGTTGGGCCCCGAAGATGCGATCATTTCCGACGCATTGAATCATGCCTCCATCATCGATGGCGTGCGCCTCTGCAAAGCAGCGCGTTATCGGTATGCCAACAATGATATGGAAGATTTGGAGGTGCAATTGAAGAAGGCTGTTGAGGCCAAGCACCGCTTCAAAATCATTGTAACGGATGGGGTCTTTTCGATGGACGGCTATGTGGCTCAGATTGGCAAAATTTGCGATCTCGCTGAGCGCTATGATGCCTTGGTGATGGTGGATGAATGCCACGCCACAGGATTCATTGGGAAGACAGGAAGAGGTAGTGTCGAATTGGGGAATGCGCTGGGCCGAGTGGACATCATCACGGGAACACTCGGCAAGGCCATGGGTGGAGCGATGGGCGGCTTCACAACGGGCCGGAAGGAAATCATTGAAATGCTGCGCCAGAAGTCGCGTCCATACCTCTTTAGCAACAGCCTAGCACCGAGCATCGTCGGTGCTTCCTTGGAGGTGTTCAATATGCTGAGTGAATCCACTGAATTGCGGGATCGCTTGGAAGAAAACACCCGTTATTTCAAAGCTGGGATGCGCCGTGTTGGTCTGCCGATCAAGGATGGGGAATCGGCCATTGTTCCGGTGATGTTGGGTGACGCGAAGCTCTCACAAGAAATGGCGAATCGTCTTTTGGAGGAAGGAATTTATGTCATCGGATTTTTCTACCCTGTTGTTCCAAAGGAGCAAGCGCGCATCCGCGTTCAGTTATCTGCGGCGCATACCCGAGACCAACTGGATCACGCCATTGCTTCGTTTGAGAAAGTGGGCCGTGACTTAGGTGTTCTCGAGGCGGCGGTTTGATGGCGCAACGTTTTCCTAAAAAGGTCTTGATTGTTGGTGACGGTTTGGCCGGCACCTTGATGGCTTGGGAGTGCGTGAAAAGAGGGCTGATTTTTGAGCAATGGTCCAATGGTTCTCCAGCGGCTTCGGACGTTGCGGCGGGGATGTTCAACCCCGTTTCCTTCCGAAGGATTTTACCGCAGTGGGATGCTGCCAATCATGCAGCGCGTGCGCGAATTGCTTTCCAAGGCATTGAAAAGTCACTGGGAATCACGTTGTGGCATGAGGTGCCAATTATTCGTGTTTTCCCAGATGCTCAATATGCGAGTCTCTGGGCAGAAAGAGCATCGGGTACCCACGAAGTGTCACCGTTCATTGAAACGCTCAGCCGTGGTGATTTGCACCCCTCCATCCACGCGCCGCATGGGGCCGGTTTGGTCCGAGAATCGGGCTGGGTTGATGTGCAATTGTTGACCGAAAAAAGCCGGAAGCATTGGCAGCGGCAAGGGCAATGGAAAGCAGAAGCGTGGTGCATGGAGGACGGCTGTCCGTCTGAATTTGATGCTGTCATGGATTGCCGGGGCGTCGGTGCTGTGGATGATTTGGCCAAATTCGGTCTGGAATTGCGGCCAAACCACGGAGAGGTAATCACGGTTCAAACCGAGTTGGAATGGGGGCAACAGATAGTGAACAATGTGACTTGGGCTTTGCCGCTCGGTTCGGGGACTTACCGCATCGGTTCAACATACCGCTGGGACATGGACGAGCCAACGGTCCTCGCTGCATCGTTGGACCACCTGATTGATCAGGCGAATTTGGCTCGAACGGGTCCTGCTTTGGTTGCGACTGAAGCCACAAGCCATCGAGCAGGCCTTCGGCCATCATGTTTTGATCGTCGACCCATTTTGGGTCAAGTCTCCGTCCAATCGCCATGGTATTTCGCGTGCACAGGCTGGGGCACCCGTGGAGTCACCATCGGCCCAACCATGGTGGATTGGACGTTGGATGTTGCGCTCGGCCTCATCACCGACGTCCCCGATGAGGTTCATCCCAAAAGATTTAGTACTTTCACAAAAAATTGAAAGTTAATTTTACGCGTGATTTTTCAAGAGGTAACCATCGCTGAGCAATCCTTCATGGAGCATTGGCTGGAAATCGGCAAGCATTGGGGCGTCCCCAAAGCCATGTTGGCCGTGCATGCCTGGTTGCTATTAAAGCCTCAGCCGCAGTCGACGGATGATGTGATGTACCACCTGAACATAAGCCGAGGCAATGCACATAACATGTTGCTGGAGCTTGTGGAATGGGAGCTGGTTCATCCCCTCAAAACGCTCGGAAAACGCCAGGTGCTTTTCGTTGCTGAGAAAGAAGATTGGGCCATGATGACGGCGATACTTCGGGTAAAAAAGAAGCGCGAATTGGACCCTTTTTTGACGTTGGACGATTGGCGGCAGGTCCATTCGGACGAGTTATCGTCGGGAGAACACGATGGCTTGGATGCACGGCTGAAGAGTTGGATGGTAACGGCGCAGAAACTGGATCGACTGGCTCATTTGGCGTCCCGGGAGGACGAATCGTGGTGGAAGAGGTGGATGTTTTCGGCACTGCGAACAAAATGAAAATCCATGGGAAGGCCGAATGAATCGCTTAACTTCGAAACAAATTCAATCCATGCACGCTGTGTCCGATGAGCTTTCTGCCCGCCAAGCATCCCCGTCTTTTTCGACGCGGGAGCGCAAGGTTATGGTGCGTGGGAAGGAACGTTTCGGCTCATCGACTTGGAAGTCGAGCCGGGTGGCTCGGGGTTTCATCGCCGCATTGATCTGCTGCATCTGCGGGATTGATGTCCCCACTCTTGAAGCGCAAAGTCAGTTCACGCAGACAAGCACGCTCGATGAGTCGGACACTCGTTCCATCACCAAGGCCAATTTTCTCTTTCACTTTGCCGCATCCAATGAGTGGCCTTCGGAATTCATGGAAGGCCCTTTTCGGCTGGCAATCATTGGAAACCCTTCGCTGCACGCTATTCTTTCCGACAAGTATGCGATGAAATCCATAGGTCTCCAGTCGTTGGAAATATTGGGCTTTGAAGATGTGGCATCTTTGGAATCCGCTCCTTTCGTACATGTAATTTATTGCGAAGAATCGGGCGCCAAATTGCAGCGAATTGCCGATGCTATTTCGAATGCCCCGGTGCTCTTAATTTCAGATGCTTCGGACGGATTGCAAAATGGAGCACTCATCAACTTTGTTTCGGTCAACAACCGCATTCGCTATGAAATCAATTCTGAGGAAGCTGCGAAACGCGACCTTCTCATTGGAAATCGAATTTTGTCTTGGGCTGTAAAATGAGCGCTATGAAAATCGACATACGATCCTTTTTGTTGGCCTGCGTGGTCGTCAGTGCTTCACTTTGCTCTTCGTTATGGGCACAGAGTGAAGTGGATCGGGCGACGGAACTCGGGCGATCGGGCGACTGGACGGCAGCCAAACAAGCGCTCCGGCCGGTCCTCAATACCCCTGCTTATCAAACGAATGGCCGTGCGTGGTTTGTGATGGGTTTCATCCACAAGGAATTGCACAAATCCACAGGTGAATTTGGTTCAGATGCACCGGAGCGCTTGGAGGCGATAACTTGTTTGCAAAGGGCGATGCAATTGGGGATGAACCCAACGGACCGCGCTGTCGCGGTCGAAGCCATGGACTTCTTGTCGCGCAGCTATTTTCGGGAAGCGATTGGGATGGTGGAAGGATTTACGTGGGGTTCAACCGATGAGATTCAGGCGCTATATGGTCGATACGAAGCACTGGAAATGAGCCTGAATCCCACCAAGGATTTGGCGCCTCAACGGTCTGATCTAAGCCGTTATTTGGGCCAGGCGCATGCCATGCTTTTGGAGTCAGAATCGCCGAGATCCTCAGCAGAATTGAAGGCAATCTTCGAGGCCGCGATTGGTCATTACGGCGACGCTTTGAAAGGCAATCCGAATGATTATGCCGCACAATACAACCTTGCCATTACCCTCTACAACGAAGGGGTGCGCAAATTGAAGCGCATCAATCATGAAACGTCCATGTTTGAGCTGATGGAAATCCAGGACGGATGCATCGATTTATTCGAACGAGCGTTGAGCCCAATGCAAGCCGCTCATGCGCAGCAGCCCAATCGATTGGAAACGCTGAAAGGCTTGATGACATTGCATTATGCCCTGTCTCAGAAAACGGCATCCGATGCGTACCGAGCTCAAATCGAGCAGATTTTAGGGAATCGCTGAATCAAACGCTGGCGCCAGAAGGGTTTGCACCGTTCTCGCGTTAACTTGGCCGCATGATTCGCACACAGGGGCCAGGCCGAAAGAGCCAGCATATTCCTGGGAAATTTCAATGGGGCATCGGATGGCGCATCTCGGTGGGTTTTGGAATTTTTGGGGTGGCCGTGGGTGCACTTTTCCTTCTCACGCGAAGCACACTGGAGGAAAGTCAAAAACTCAGTCAACACATTGATGGTGTCCTGACTCCGAGCATTCAATCCCTGGAAGAACTTGACCGGTCCGTAGGCGAAACGCGCATCTTGATTCGCCATTGGTTGTCGGTTCAATCGGGTTCCCGCGACCCCGAAAAACGGGACTTACTCGAGCTCATGGACTCAGATGTTCCTGAGCAAGTGGCTGCGATGCAACCATTGGTTGAATCTTGGAACGCGCCAATGCAGCTGCAGTTTGATTCCCTCCGCCGCGATGTAGAATACCTGTTTTTGGCATATTCAGAAGTGATTCGTTTGCTGCCGGACTTTCGTGCTTACGATGATCCATTGGCAATGATGGAGGCGGAATATTACGCATTGGATGGCTCCAGTATTCCGCGTTACACCGCGAGCATCCGCAAGCGCATGGACACCATGTCGCTGGCCCAGACCGATGCACTCACCGCATCCACGGCACAGATGGATTTATTGAGCAATCGATTGAAGTTGTATGCGGGCAATGTGGCTTTGGGTATTTTAATCCTTGGTTTTCTGATTGCTTGGGCGGTGACACGATCCATTGTTCGGCCTATTGGTGAATTGAAACGTGCCTTACTCTACCTCGGTCGAGGCGTACCATTGGCCAATGAAGTGGAACCCACGTCTGACGAAATCGGTGAAATGGCACACGCAGTGAACCGGCTCGCGGATGGATTGAATCGAACACGTGCGTTTAGCATGCGCGTTGGACAAGGAGAATTTGATGCGGATTACCAGCCCTTGAGTGCGGATGACGCGCTGGGGCATGCCATCTTGAAAATGCGCGATGACTTGGAGAGCAATGAACAGGAACTGGAAGGAAAGGTGCAAATGCGAACGGCGGAGGTAGAGCAGCAAAAGAAGCGGGTTGAATCGTTGTATGTAGACCTGAAAGACAGCATCAATTATGCCGAGCGGATTCAAAAAGCCATTTTGCCTTCCGTCGAAGATCGAGCAAAGGTTTTTGAGGAGACGGCTGTTTTCTACCGCCCTCGTGACGGGGTTTCAGGGGATTTTTATTGGTTCCATACCGTGGGCCGTGTGCGCATGTTTTCGGCCATCGATTGCACGGGTCATGGTGTGCCCGGCGCATTCATGAGCCTGATTGGTCACAATGCACTGGAACGGGTTACCAAGGTCTACACCCAGCCAGATCGCGTTCTTGAGCAATTGAATCGAGCCGCATGTGAATTGCTCCGCCCACAGGGATTTGGAGAAGACGAAGGCATGGCAGCGGTTCAGGACGGCATGGATTTGGCCATGGCTACCGTGGACCTGGAAAAAATGGAGCTGGAATACAGCGGTGCCAATTGTCCGCTTTACCTCGTGCGCAAGGGAATGCTCCAGGAATTGAAGCCAGACAAGATGGCCATCGCCTCGTTTGAGCCCGGCACCCGTAGCTTTGAGATGCAAACGGTGCCGTTGGTTTCTGGCGATGTGATCTTCGTCGCGACGGATGGATTTCCAGATCAATTTGGAGGCCCGAAGGGCAAGAAGTTCATGCGCAAGCGCTTTCGCGAGTTGCTGGTCCGCGTGGCCCCATTGCCGCCCCAAGACATGGAGAATGCTTTGGCGGAAGCGTTCAATGAATGGAAAGGTGACGAAGAACAAGTCGACGACGTGCTGGTCGTTGGTGTTCGAATTTGATCGCCCTTCATTTTATCGGGTTCACTTTGCCCCAACCAACAAGCGGAGCTGAAGTGAAAACCCTGCAACGCAACCTTACTGAGCAAAGACGGACCCTCGGACGACGCGCGTCTCAATGGGATTAATGATCAAAACAGGAATCTGGGCTTCATTCGTAATGATTTGCTGCTCATATGTTTGACCCAAAATGCCCATCAGGCTTTTCTCGTGCAAGTTCATTATGCTGATCAAGTCGGCTTCTATGGCCGCCGCATGCCGCACGACATCTTTGACGAAAGCGCCGGAACTGTGCTCGGAGATTTTGACCGTGTACTCAATGTTGCGTTCACTGAAGTATTCTTTGGCATAGTCAATGTTCCGGTTCAATTGGTTTTTCAAGAATTCATCCGTCTCTGCAGGACTGATGATGTGCACGCGTCCGCTGAAATACGTGGCCATTTCAGCAACCGTTGACAGCTTTTGCTTGGTGTCTTGGTGCAAGTCGAGGGGAACCACAATATCATCGTACCCGGTTTCTTTGATCCCCTTTTCCTGGGTGATGATAAAAGGGGTCGAACAATTGGTGACAATTCTCAAGGCGCGCCCTCCGGTAAGGAACTGCATGCCTTTTAAGCCGTGGGTCCCCATAATGACCAAATTGGCATCCTGTTCAATGGCAACATCGTCGATGTCTTCAAAAATCGACCCGATGCGGATGGCGGTTTTGATGGTGTGTGGGTATTTCCCATCGAACCGCTCCATCAGAACTTTCACTCGAAGCCGCGCATCCGTCATTTCCTTTTTGGAGGAGATGATGTGCAGCAAGAGGATTTCACTCTTGAATGCTTTTCCGACGACAAAAGCGTGTTCCAAAGAAATTTCACTCACAGGAGTGAAATCCATGGGGACGAGGATGCGATGTTGAGACATGGTGATTGTTAATCAATTTCCAGGCAAAGTTACGAGCAAAGGGATGATTCCGACGAAATTTGTCGCATGCGGAGGCAATGGTTTTTAAAAATGTTTGCGGTTGGTTTTAACCGATGGAAAGAGTCGGATCAGTCCATGATGGGCTGGGCGGTGTTGACGGGTTGTGCAGCGGGTTTGCTTGCGGTATTGTTGAAACGAACGGTTGGTGCGATGCACTTCGCTATGAACGGGATTGCCGGGTTTCTTGACGCGCCATGGTGGCTGGGAATTGGGCCACTCATGGGACTTCTCTCCACCCGGTGGGTCGTGCGCAAGTGGCTGCGAGGCGACCATCCGGGTCCAGGAGTTCCGAGCATTTTGCATGCATTGTCGCAGCGGCACGGACGCATCAAGCGAATGTGGATGTTTGCGCCATTGATCACGAGTTCACTTTCAGTGGGTTTGGGAGGGTCCGGAGGGTTGGAGGGGCCATCGTTGCAATCTGCGGCAGCCATTGGATCAGAGATTGGCAGGCAGACCAAAAGGGCCTTCAATCGGCGTATGCTGTTGATTGGTTGTGCTGCTTCTGCCTCATTGGCCGCGTTGTTCAAAGCCCCGGTGGCAGCCATTATTTTCGCTGTTGAGGTGATCATGATTGATTTGACAGCGGCCAGTTTGGTGCCTTTGCTCATGGCATCGTTGGCAGGTTTGATCACCGCCAGCTTGTTTCAGGGACAAAATGATATTTTGACCATTTCGAATTTGGCTGATTTTGAATTGAAGACGCTTCCTTGGTACCTGCTGCTCGGCGCTGCATGTGGCGTTGGTTCCGTGTTTTTCTCAAGGCTTTATTTGGGTGCGAGTCACGCCGTGACCCTTTTGCCCTCGCACCGACTGCGCATATGGATCGCTGGAATTGGCATTGGAGCTGCGCTCTTGCTTTTCCCTTCGCTCTATGGCGAGGGCTATCAAATTGTGAATGCGCTGTTCGAAGGAAAGGTTGAAATGCTGGCTTCTGGGATTCAACTCCAAAGTTTGGAATTGAATGGATGGATGCTCATCGGATTCTTGATGTTGGCGTGGGTGCTCAAGCCAATTCTGACGGGTATGACTTTGGGAGCTGGCGGTGTGGCAGGGGTTTTCGCTCCGGCTATTTTTTGCGGCGCGCTGCTCGGCCATCAATTCGCCATCGTAACGGAATGGATCAGCAGTTCTTGGGCGTTGCCTATGGGCCATGCGGTTTTGGCGGGTCTTGCGGGGATGTTGGCGGGAGTTCTGCATGCGCCATTGACAGCCATTTTGCTGACCGCAGAAGTGAGCGGGGGCTATGCCTTGTTCGTGCCGGTCATGTTGACCTCTGCCATTAGTTTTCGAATTTCCAAAAGCTGGATGAAGCATACGGTCTACACGCGGGAGCTTGCTGAGCGGGGCGAATTGCTGACGCACGACAAAGACCAATCCATTTTGACATTGATGAACCTGATGGACCAGGTAGAAAGTGACCACGAAGTCGTGAATCCGCATTGGACGCTAGGCCAGCTCATTCCCATCATTGAACGCAGCCGTCATGAGGTTTTTCCGGTATTGGATCGGAATGGTCAATTGCTTGGATTGATTGAATTGCAGGAGATTCGTGAGGTGATGTTTGACCGTGAATTGTATGACAGCATGCATGTCCACGACATGATGAATATTCCAATGGCGACCATTGATGTCACCATGCGAATGGATGAAGTCATGGCGATTTTTGAACGCTCAGGGGCCTGGCGTTTGCCGGTTTTGGCGGACACCCAATTCAAGGGCTTTGTATCGCAGACGAATTTGCTGTCGAACTACCGAAATTGGCTCAAAGCCTCGAGCATCGAGTGAAGTCAATTCGCCAAAAAGTCCAAGGTGACTTCCCGGAACTCTTCCGGGTGTGAGGCATGCAGCCAATGGCCGGCTTCCTCAATGCAGTGAATGTCCAATTGCATGCAGGCTCGGTCGAAAGTCTCCAGCGCCTCCTGATTGACATAGTCAGATTTCCCACCATAGATGACCAAGGTGGGGAGGGTGTTCAGCTCCAGTGGGACGGCGCCGACAACAGCGCCTAATGCCTTTTCAAGCACGGCGATGTTGGGCCGCCATTGAAACCCTCCCGCTTTCAATCGCCGGGCATTTTTCATCAAAAAAGACACCACACCCGGATCGTTCAGTTGCTCGAGCAAGTGGTGCTGAATCTTGCTTCGATCGGAGTGGCCGGCAATGGGCGCGGATTGGATGGCGTCGAAAATCGATTGGTGATGCGGTGAATACGCGTGAGAAGCGATATCTGCTATAATGAGTTTCTCGACGCGATCTGGGAAGGCGTCCGCAAAGGCAAGAGCGGTTTTTCCGCCCATGCTGTGGCCCATGATCGAGGCTTTTTGGAGGTTGTTTTCTGTGCAATAGCGCTCCAAGTCCCGCGCCATGGACACATAAGTGTGTTCTTCATGGTGGGCGCTGCGGCCGTGATTGCGCTGGTCGATGAGGTGCACGCAATGGGTTTCGGCGTAGGCACGTCCCAGGGTTTGCCAGTTATCGGATGTTCCCAAGAGGCCATGAAGGATGACCAGATGAGGGCGGTCTGACGTTCCCAGAACACGCGCGTGCAAGGCAATGGTATCGTTCATTCTTCCGAAAAAGCAGAAAATTGCAAACGCGCGAGGTAGTGCTTGACGGTTGTTTCAAGTCCGAGGTACAGGGCATCTGAAATCAAAGCGTGACCAATGCTTACCTCAGCTAAGTAGGGCACGTTTTTGGCAAAATGTTCGAGGTTTTGGAGGTCCAAGTCATGTCCGGCATTTACGCCCAGCCCACAACTGTGGGCGAAAGCAGCCCCCCGGGCAAATGGAATGACAGCATCCGCATCGCCGCGGGCGAACCCTACCGCATACGGCTCCGTGTACAATTCAATGCGATTGGCGCCAATGTCAGCGGCAGCTTCGATTTGAGATTCATCGGTCGAAGTAAAAAGACTGACACGAATCCCCGCTTCTTGCAATTCCTCGGTGGCACTCTTGAGGAGATTGGATTCGGCTAAAACATTCCATCCCGCATTCGAAGTGAGCACATTGGGGCCATCGGGCACAAGGGTCACTTGTTCGGGTTTGACCGCCAAAACGAGCTGTAAAAACCCCTCAGAGGGGTAGCCTTCAATGTTGAATTCCGTGCGGACAGCGGCCTTCAAATCCCGTACGTCAGCGTATCGAATGTGTCTTTCGTCGGGGCGCGGATGAACTGTAATCCCCTGAGCACCAAAGGATTGAATTCTTTTTGCGGCCTCGACAACATTCGGCGCATTGCCGCCGCGAGCGTTGCGCAGCGTAGCAATTTTATTGACGTTGACGCTGAGTCGTGTCATTCGTACCTTTAGGTTCCAACACCTCCGGTGCATTCCATCGGTGGATAGATGCAAAATTACACCATGTATGCAGAGCGCATAATGAATTTAAATCTTCCATTTGTGCGGCCCGAAGACTCGGCTGCGCAAGTGCTGGGATTGATGGACGAATACAAGGTCCGTCACCTTCCTCTGGTCAACGGGGAAGAATTTCAAGGCCTCGTTTATGAAGAAGATTTGATGGAAATCGATAGCGAGACGCCGATGGCAACGCTTCATGCCCGTCCGGTGTCAGTGTCTCCGCAATGCCATTTGTACGATTTGGTTGCGCAGTGGGTCAATGCCGAGGTGGATGCGATGCCGGTGATCGATCAGGGAAAATACGTTGGAACCGTTGACGCTCCATCGATTCTTCGGTTCTTGGCCGAGCAGACCCATTGGGCGGAAAGAGGGGCTGTCATCGTGTTGGAAGTCGCCGAGCGTGACTTGGCGATTTCTGAGATTGCCCGCCTAGTGGAAGGGAATGGCACAAAAATCATTGCGTGCACTACCTCGCAAGCAAGTGATTCCAGCAATGTTGTTGTTACCCTCAAGCTGCATTCGGAAGATGTGCAGCCAGTAATCGCGACATTCCAGCGTCATGCCTACACGATACAAACCTTTTTGCACGCTCCAAAAGCGGAGGAGGAAATGCGGGAACGTTACGATGCATTTATGCGTTTTTTGAAACAATAAGTCATGAAAATCGCAGTCCACGGTAAGGCTTTTTCTCCGGATTATGATGATGCGGTTAAGCAAATTCTGAAGCGAATCAAGTCGATTGACGATGCGCCAATTTTGGAATTTCATTTCAAGCGTTTTTTGGAAGAACGCATGTCGTTGACAAGTGATTGGGAATCTTTCGATGAGGCACATCAGGTGGAAGCAGTTGATTTGCTCATTGCCATTGGAGGCGATGGTACGGTGCTGGAAGCGGCCACGCTTGTTCGCAATACAGAAATCCCAGTGCTCGGCGTCAATACGGGTCGCCTGGGCTTCTTGAGCAATGTCCGGATTGATGAAATTGATTTGGCCATGGATGCCGTTGCGGCGGGCAAGGTTTGGTATGAAAAGCGGTTGCTGCTTCAAGTAGAAGTGGACGGCATGGATTTTGGCGGATTCCCATGTGCATTGAATGAAGTTGCGATCATGAAACGGGATACCTCGAGCATGGTGGCAGTGGAGGTGGAGCGAGATGATGTTTTTGTCAATAATTATTGGGCCGATGGCCTCATTGTGTCGACGCCCACGGGGTCAACGGCGTATTCGCTTAGTGCAGGCGGTCCCATCGTCATGCCCGGTGCGGAGATCCTTTGCATCAATCCCGTTGCACCGCATAACCTCAACAATAGGCCCCTTGTCATCCCGGCTGATGGCGAATTGCAACTCACGGCGGAAGGGAGGGAAAATCAATTTTTACTCAGTTTGGATTCGCGTATGTTCATCCTCGATGGTGGCCGAAAAGTGCGCGTGAGGCCGGCACCATTCCGATTCGTTTTGATGAATTTGGAGCATCAGGAATTTTTCAGCACAGTTCGCGCCAAGATGCACTGGGGCATTGATCCACGTGACCGCTGACTTTCGTGAATAACATCCCTTCTTTGTTGGCCGTTTTTTGCATTTGATTCAGGCAATTCAGCGTATTTTCGTGCGTTAAGATTCACTCGAGCTTGATCATGCAATTGTCCGTGTCTTCGATACCTGTACATATTTTTCGATTGGCCCTGCGCACTTTGTTCTGCATGGGATGTCTGATTGTTGCATGTCATGAGGTTTCGGCTCAGCGCCAATTTGATGAATCGAAAGAGGTTGGTTTTGCGTTCGGAACCGCCTATTACATGGGTGATTTGAACGCTGGAAAGCATCTGCAAGGCCGTTTTTCTCCCAGTTATGGTGCGTTTTATCGGCACAATTTCTCCCAGCGAATATCGGTTCGAGTCAATTACTTCCAGGGGCGTGTGGAGGCCTGGGATGCAGACAGTTCAGATCCTTGGCGCCAAAATCGCAACCTGCATTTTCGAAATGAGATCCGCGAGTTGAGTGGTTGGGTGGAGATCAATTACCTCGATCACCGTTTGGGAGATCCAGGAGATCGTTTTACGGCATTCCTCTTCGCAGGGCTCGCGGCATACAATCACATGCCGGAGGCAGAAATTGATGGGCAATGGGTTCCGCTTCAGCCTCTGGGCACTGAGGGCCAAGGAACGACTTGGGGGGAAGCTCAAGGTGTGGAGTCCTATGCAACTTCGGGTGTTTCCGTGCCCATAGGGTTTGGTTTCAAATCGAATATTGGGGCTTTTACAGCCATTACATTTGATTGGGGCGTTCGGAAAACGTGGACGGATCACTTGGATGATGTGAGCGGACTCTATGCAGATCGAGCGGTGTTGCTCCAAGAGAGAGGTGAAATGACGGCGGCTCTGGCTGACCGGACATTGATCCAAGAAGGTGAGTTGGTGAACCAGGGAGGGTTGCAGCGTGGGGATGCCTCGCGGGATGATTTTTATGGATTTGTTTCGGCTTCCATCAGCTTTCGAATCAGCAAAAAGCCTACCACATGTTGGTCGGAAATCCAATGAACGCGCAACAACTCGAAGTATGTGAGGTACAAGGGTTGAATGCCAGTCGCATTCCCCGCCATGTTGCGATCATCATGGATGGAAACGGACGCTGGGCCGAGGAGCGCGGAGAGTCCCGCGTTTTTGGTCACATGCATGGAGTGGAAGCCGTTCGCCTGTCGGTCGAAGCCGCCATGGAACTAGGGGTTCGGCATTTGACGCTCTACGCATTCAGCACAGAAAATTGGAATCGCCCAAAGGAGGAGGTTGAAGCCTTGATGAATTTGCTTGTAGATACGCTGGTCAAGGAAGTGCGAGAATTGGGAAACAAGGGGGTGCGGTTGCGCACCATAGGAGACATCGCGGCTTTGCCAGAAATATGCCAAACCCAATTGAAGGAAGCGGAGTCGGCGACGAAACAAAACGAAGGTTTGGATTTGATTTTGGCGCTTAGCTACAGCTCAAAATGGGAAATGGTGGAGGCCATCAAGCAATTGATTGATTCCGGTATTTCGCCGGAGGAAGTGACTGCGGAATGCGTCAGTGACCACCTTTCTACCAAAGGGATCCCAGATCCAGAATTGATGATTCGAACGAGCGGCGAGCACCGGATCTCCAATTTTTTGCTCTGGCAATTGGCCTATGCGGAGTTCCACTTCACACCCACATTGTGGCCAGACTTCAAGAAAGCGTCTTTCTTCGATGCGGTCCGGGATTTTCAAAATCGGGAACGGCGGTTTGGAGGATTGCTTGATACCAATCACAATGTAACGGTGAAATGAGAAATTTTGAAATGAAAAGAGGAGGTTTTTACGGTGCGATTTTCATGTTGTGCTTCGGTGTGATGGCCTCGATCGCAGGCGCTCAGACCGCTCCGTCGGCTGAGACCTCTCAGACGTATACCCTCGGCGGTTTGACGGTGATTGGAGCAGAATACACCGACCAGCAAGCCGTCAAACTTTTTAGTGCTTTGCAAATTGGGCAAGAGTTGACGATTCCAGGAGAAGAGATTACACGAGCCATTCGCAACTTGTGGGGCCAAGATCTTTTCTCTGACATTGCGATTGAGCTTGCCGAGGTCCGAGACAACCGAGCTTATCTGGTGATTCAAGTGGATGAACTTCCACGCCTGACGCGCTACACCTTCAATGGCGTGAGCCGATCTGAGCAGGAGACATTGAAGGGAAAAGTAGAATTGTTGACGGGTCGGGTGGTCAACCAGAATGTTGTGAAAACGGCCCAAAAACGCCTGTACGATTATTACTACGATAAGGGATTCTGGGATGCACGTGTTGATATCACACAAGCGAACGATACCGCATTTGAAAACGGCGCTCGCCTGCAAATTGCCATTGATAAGGGCAGCAAAGTGAAAATTGGCGAAATCGTGCTGACCGGAACGTCGAATCTGGATCAAAAGAAGGTGCGCCGTTCTATGAAGGACTTGAAAAGCAAAAAATGGTACCGCATTTTCAAGTCGAGTAAATTTGTGGAGGCAAACGTTGAGCTCGCGAAGGCAAGTATTTCAGGGCTATACAACGCTGAGGGGTATCGCAATGCACGCGTTATGTCGGATTCGATTTACCGCCTTGCTGATGGCAATGTTGGGATTGAGTTTGAGGTCAATGAAGGCAATCAGTTTTACTTCGGGGACGTTTCTTTTTCTGGCAATACCAAATACCGCAGCACGCAACTGGATTCCATCCTGGGCATTCGCAGGGGCGACACCTACAGTTTGGAACGCCTCGAAACACGGGTGTTTATGGATCCTAAGGGGATGGACCTCAGTTCCTTGTACCAAGACGACGGTTACCTGACGTTCCAGGCGATGCCCATGGAAACCCGCATTGAAAATGACACCATCGATATCGAGGTGCGGATGATGGAGGGCAAGCAGTTTCGCATCGGAAGGATCCTTGTAAAAGGGAATACCAAGACCAATGACCATGTCATTTACCGGGAGATTCGCACGAGTCCGGGTGATTTGTTTTCGCGGACCGATATCATTCGAACCCAGCGAGAGCTGGCTCAGTTGAATTATTTCAATCAGGAAGCATTTGGAATTAACCCCATTCAGCATCCCGAGGATGGAACAGTGGACATCGAATATGCAGTAGAAGAAAAACCATCGGATCAGATTGAACTTTCCGGAGGTTGGGGCGGTGGACGTGTCGTGGGGACATTGGGAGTGAGCTTCACCAATTTCAGTGCCCGAAACATGTTCAAAAAGGGCGCTTGGAAGCCGATCCCAACGGGGGATGGCCAGCGCGTGTCGCTGAGGGCACAGTCGAATGGACTGTTTTTCCAGAGCTATAACTTCAGCTTCATGGAGCCTTGGTTGGGGGGCAAAAAACCCAACGCCTTGAGCTTCAACGTTTGGAGATCGGTGCAGTCCAATGGCCAACCCAAGCGGGTCGATGGTGAGTTGAACGATTTGCGGCAGTCGCTCCAAATTACGGGTGTGCAGGTGGGCTTCGGCCAGCGCTGGAAGAAGCCTGATGACTGGTTTACCATGAACTTGGCACTGAGCTACCAGCACTTTCAATTGAATGACTACGGGGTGTTCTTCAGTTTCGCGGATGGAACCGCGAACAACTTGGCGGCGAATTTCACGCTATCGCGCAACTCGATTTCCGATCCCATTTATCCGGTTTGGGGGTCCAATGTTTCTCTATCGGTGAAGGCAACTCCGCCATACAGTGCCTTCCGGGGAGAGGGTGACGAATACTATGCCGACTTGTCAGATCAAGACCGATTTCGATGGGTGGAATACCACAAGTGGAAGGTGAAAGCCGAATGGTACACTCCTTTGACGCAATCAGCAGGTGAAAACCCGCGAACATTGGTCTTGCGAACCCACGCGGGAATCGGACTCATCGGCCAATACAACCGCGTTGTTGGGCTGTCGCCATTTGAGCGCTTCTACCTGGGAGGTGTATTCCTCAGCGGTTTCGTATTGGATGGAAGAGAAATCATCAATTTGCGTGGGTTCGATGATCTATCCTTGACCATGCCCGATCAGAATACGGGTGCGCCTGTCATCGCAAAATATGGCGCGGAGTTGCGCTACCCGCTTTCTACCAATCCGAGCGCAACCATATACATGCTTGCATTCATGGATGCTGGAAAGACGTGGGCGGATGCGCGCGAGTTCAATCCGTTCGAAGTTTATCGATCGGCAGGAGTGGGGATGAGAATCTTCCTTCCTATGTTTGGCCTGCTTGGTTTGGATTATGGCTGGCGCTTGGATGACATTCCAACACAACCCAATATGTCGCGCGGTCAATTTCACTTTAGCATCGGCATGAATACCGGTGACCTCTAAACGAACCTTTTGAAATGAAACGAAATAAAAATTTGCTCATTGCCGCAGTTGCTGTCTTAGCGGGAATCTCCGCTGCGGAGGCACAAAAGTTTGCATACGTCGATACCGACTACGTGCTGCTGCATTTGCAGGAATATGCCGATGCACAGTCCGAACTCAACCAGTTGGCCATTGATTGGCAGGTGGAAATTGAAACAAAGATCCAATCCATTGAACGTTTGGAGTTGGCGTATCGTGCGGAGCGTGTTTTGTTGACTGCAGAGATGCGGGCAAAACGCGAAGAGGAAATCAGCACCAAACGATTGGAGGCCCGGGAACTGCAGAAATCGAAATTTGGCGTCGACGGGGAATTGTTTCAAAAGCGCCAGGAATTGATCCAGCCTGTGCAAGACCAGGTATTCGAAGAACTCAAGGACATCGCGAGTGGAAGCGGTTACATGGTGGTCTTTGACAAGAGCAATCAAAGCAACATGCTCTACACCAATCCGAAGTACGATATCTCGGATCGCTTGATTAAGGCATTGGGATATGTGCCGGGCGAAACATTGGAATCCGATACAAAAGAGGGCGACGAAGGCAAGTCATTGAAAGACAAGGCCAAAGATGCCATGGAGAAAGGAAAGGGAACGGCGACAGATCGAATGCGCGGAGCAGCGAGTGGAGGGATGCGAGGAGGAAATACAGTAAACAGCAAAGGCAAAAATTAGCGCGGAGGGCTTGCAAGTCCTCCCATCATCAATTAAGTATCAAATCATTTACAATATGAAGCACGTTATAATGGTCATCGGAATGGTGACCGCCATTTCATTTTCAGGTTTAGCACAAAAGTTCGGACACATTGATTCGCAGGAAATCCTGCTCAATATGCCGGAAAGAGCAGATGCCCAGACTGCCATTGAAGCACGAGCTGCTGAGTACGAAGCCGAAATTGCACGCATGCAACAGGATTTGCAGACGAAGTTTGCGGAATACCAAGCGAAGGGTGAGACTTGGCCAGATGCCATCCGCCAGCAGAAAGAACGCGAACTGCAATCGTTGGACCAAGGCATGCAGGAATTTGGAGCGACCGTCCAGAACGAATTGGCCCAATTGGAACAGCAGTTATTGATGCCCATGATTGAGCGGGTTCAGGAAGCAATCAATGGCGTGGGGGCGGAAAATGGATTCACTTACATCTTTGACACAAGTTCTGGAGCTACTGTTTACACAGGAGGTGAAGATGTAGGCGGATTGGTGCGCTCTAAGCTCGGCATGTAAGCTGTGCCAAAGGCCTTTCGACCCATCGGAATATTTGATTCTGGAATCGGAGGATTGACTGTCGCTCGGGCGATTTCAAAACGGTTTCCACAGCATCCTCTGATTTATTTTGGGGATACTGCGCATCTTCCTTACGGGGAGAAAAGCCCTGAATTGATCCAGCATTATGCGGCTCGAATCACGCGGGAATTGGTGGATTTGGGATGCGGAGCGATTGTAATCGCCTGCAATTCGGCATCGAGCAATGCGCTGAAGGAGGTGCGAAGCATCGCTGGGGCCTCAATTCCGGTCATTGATGTAATTCAACCGGTGGTTGAGGCGGTAGCCCAACGATTTGAAGGACAATCCATTGGTGTGATCGGTACGCGGGCAACCATTGACTCTGGCTGGTATCAGCGGTTGTTGCAAGAGCGCGGTTGTCGGGTCAAAGCCAAGGCCACACCGTTGCTGGCTTCTGCGATAGAAGAAGGTTTCCATGCAGGCAAAGTTTCGTCCACATTGATTGAAGCTTACTTAACAAAGGGAGCCTTTGATGGCATCAAAGCGCTCGTTTTGGGGTGCACGCATTATCCGCTCATTTCTCAAGAGATTTTGAGCTTGCTGCCCGAAGGAGTGGAGGTCATCGACAGTGCAGATTCGGTCGCTCGCGCATTGAGTGATCTGAGCGATGACTTTGCGATGGGAGAGTCAGATTCCCAAAATCCGGGACTGAGGCGATTCATCGTTTCAGATTTGACGCGTTCGTTCCAGCTGGGAGCGGAGCGATTTTTCGGATCTCCTGTGATTTTGGAAGAACGGAAGTTGAGCGGTCAGGCCTAAGCGGTTTCGTCTACGGGGAATTCAATCAAACCACTTGGTGTAATCAACGTAACGTTTTGAAACATCGGCTAGGGAGGTCTTTAATGCCTCGCTGACCATCCCTCGGTTCGTAGCGGGAACGCCGGCCCAGAGGGTATGAGGAGGCACATCTGTTTTTTCGAGGATGACCGCTCCTGCCGCAACGACGGCTCCCCGACCAATCGTCGCTCCGTCCATGACGATTGCGCCCATTCCGATCAATGCGCCGGACCCAACTAGTGCGCCATGAACGATGGCATTGTGCCCAATACTGGCATCATCATCAATGGTGGTTTGGCTCTTGTCGAGCGTCCCGTGAATGACCGCACCGTCCTGAATGTTGACCCGCTTTCCAATGCTGATGGGTGAAACATCCCCCCGGATAACGGCATTGAACCAACACGAACTTTCTTCGGCCATCGTGACCTGGCCAATTACGGATGCATTCGGAGCCAGCCAGCAACTGCTATGGATTTGAGGGATAACCCCCCTGCAGGCAATCACATGGTGTGAAGGTTTAGGATTCATCGTATTTCCGTTTTAGTTGCTTCAGAGGGATAATTGCGCCAATTGGTGCTTTGTCCATTTTTCCACCAGTTGGGACGGTCAAATATCCGGAATTGGCAGGCGAAAGCAACACTTTCCATGTCAATTTCAGGCCTTGAGTTGTTGGAGCATTCGGGCCATTCCTTGATCAATGCATGCGTGCGAGCGATGCTTTTCAACGAATGCACTTCCCGGAGGGAACAGCGATGGTATCCCACATGATCTTCCAAGGCCTGAGCGCTCCCAGTGTCCCAAGTGAGATCGAGGCGAGGCTGGTCGGTGAGGATCTTTCTGACCTGCTGAACAGCAGCGCGCGCATTTGCCAATGAGGACAACCCTGTCGGTGCTTCAGAAGGCAGCTCTGCAGCCAAGCTCTGCTCGACAGTGGTTTCCAAATGGAGTTGAAAACGCGCGCTGATCGGTCCCGTGATGCGATGCAAGTAGCGGTTGATGACGCTGGCCGTGCATGAGCATTTACGTTGTCTGTCTTGAAAAAAACCACAGGGGCACGGATTCGCTGTGGCGACTACTAGGGCTTGAAAAGGCAAATGGAGCGCGCCGGAAGTCCGCCCGATTTGGATGGTTTGTCGTTCCATGGGTGTGCGCAGGCTTTCAATGCAACTCCGATTGAATTCAGGGAATTCGTCCAAGGCAAGAACCCCTCCATGGGCCATGGTGCACTCACCGGCAATGGCACGTTCTTTATTCCATGTGCCAAAGAGTCCAGCGGCGGACGATTGGGCGTGTGGAGCCCGAAACGGAGGGACTTCAGAGAGGGGCATGGTTTCGCCGCGTGAAGTGCACCATGTTTGAAGCTGCAGCGCCATGGCTTCATTCAATGGAGGTAGAAGTTCATGGATGCACCGTGCCATCATCGATTTTCCCGTGCCGGGAGGCCCAATGATCAAGGCGTGATGCTGTCCTGCAGCTGCCACCAGTAACGCAAGGCGCTGCTGTTTGTCGAGCCGAATGGTTTCGAATAGGGATGCGGTTTCGTCCGTTCGTTTGAGGCGTCCATTCCAGTTGTTTTTCGATCTCAAAACAGGCAACTGCCGTTGACCATTCAACGCTTCCACTAACTCACTTAAGTGGCTGCATCGGCGATGAATGTACCTTTTTTCTCTGGTTTGTGTCGAAGGCAGGATCAGCGCGGGGGTGTAAATGTTCCACGCGTTTCGAGGGGATTGAGCGCTGACCATTTCGAATTGAGGGATGGCTGTGGTTGAGGAGAGACTTCCATCCAACGCGATTTCTCCAATGAAAAGGGAATGTTCCAAAGCTTCGTAGGGGATTTTGCCCATGCTCGTGAGGAGACCAATGGCAATGGGTAAATCGAGGTGAGCGGTAAGGGCATGGTGCATTTCAGGGCCAACGTGCAAGGTGATCGCACCAGAAGGCCTCTGCCACCCACATGTTTCAAAGGCGGCAAAAACCCGCGCGAGGCAATGCCTCAGTGCATTCCATGAAATCCCCGAAGCGTGAATCCGTGCGCCTTTGGTGCGGTGAACTTGAACCGATACCATACGCGCGCTCGAGCCGGAAATTCCGACTCCGTGCGTTGAAGCCAACATGCAATTTCGATTTACTGCTGACGCTCGATGGCATCAATCCAGGCGTGAATGACCTTGATGTGCACCTCTTGAACCCGATCGGCAAAGCCATTCCATGGCACGTCGATCACGACGTCGCACAACGCTTTGAGCTTTCCGCCACCTCTTCCAGTGAGTCCAATGACCGACATGCCTTTGGCTTTGGCTTCCTTTGCCGCTTCTAAGACATTCGCACTGTTACCACTGGTAGATATAGCGAGGAGTACATCGCCTGTTTTTCCTACAGCTTCCACAAATCGCGAGAAGATAAATTCAAATCCGTAGTCGTTGCCCACGCAGGTAATGTGCGATGGATCACTGCACGATATGGCGGCAATTCCGGGCCGATGCTCTCGGTAACGGCCGCTCAACTCTTCGGCAAAGTGCATGGCATCGCTCATCGAGCCTCCGTTGCCACACGATATGATTTTCCCTCCTGCAGCGATGCATTTTGCCATTGCATCAGCACCAATTTCGACAGATTCCATGAATTCCGAATCGCTACGAACCTGCTCCAATAATTGGGCGGCTTGTTCAAAGTGCTCGGATATGCGTTCCTTTTTATTCATGGTGCGAAGCTGCGGCGTTAACTCAAATGCGTGAGAAAGTTTTTGTGGTTGCCCGTGTGCATTTCGTCTTTCACTTTTGGAATTGTTGAATGCCTCGTTCAAGGAAGTCAACAAATACCTCGGGATCGGGATCGTATCCGACGCCTTCAGATAGGGGCTGACCGTCATGATCGAGCAAAACGTAGAAGGGCTGTGAATTGGTGTTGAATTCTGACGCCTGCAGGTACGACCATTTGTTTCCGACGGTTTTGATCTTAAAGGATTTGCCGCCGTACATCTCTTCTCCTTGTTCTAATGCGGGCAAGGCTTTGCGCTCATCGACATAGAGCGAAACGAGCACAACATCATTCATGAGCATGTCCGCGACTTCTGCGTCGGGCCAAACTTGCTCCTCCATTTTCCGGCAATTCACGCAGGCCCAACCGGTGAAGTCCAAAGCAAGAGGCTTGTTCTCAGCGATGGCCGCAGCGAGGCCTTCTTCGTAATCCGTG
>CAJQKK010000042.1 GCA_905478895.1 uncultured Flavobacteriales bacterium
CGTATTTCAAGTACTTGCCGGTGGCGTGTGCCGCGGCTTGGTTGCGATTGGGATAATCTCCAAGGTTTTGCTCGTTGATGAACAGTTTGACGCGGTCATCCTTTGCTTGCCATTCGCGAACGATGTCGACAGTATTGTCCGTGGATCGGTCGTCTACGATCACCAATTCAAAATCCTTGAACGACGAGTTGAGCACCGATTCAATCGCCGCTCCTACATATTTCTCACGGTTGTACGTGGTCATCAAGACTGAAATGATGGGGCTATTCATGCGATTGTTTTTGCAGTGGCCATAGGCGATTGAGTGCCAAAGGATGAATACAAGGTATTCAATGCAGCATCGCCGCTTTGAACTGCCTTCAGAAATTCTTCAGTGATTTCTGTGGATTCTTTGGCGATTTGATGGTTGTAATTGAGCCATTTGATGAGCACAACCGGATTGAAGATGCGCGCATGCCAAATCAAGGTTTTGAGGGCTCGCATTGTATGGGAGATCCCCCACATCGGCTGAAGTTCGGGCAAGCATCCAAAGGCTTGGTAGCGCCAATAATGGGTGTAAAAAACCCGCTTTCGGGTGAACCCTGGACGTTGATGGTGGTAATGCCAGACTTTGGATTGATGCGTATAGCCAATTTTGCCGTTTGCTGTGAGCATATCCAATGCCCAGAACATGTCCTCTCCAAATCGGACATCGCGAAACGGACGAGCCAAGAGGCTGGATTTCCGATAAAGTACGTTGACGTTATCCCAGCTGCACGCTTTCATTGTTTCTTCGGGTGACGCTTCTTGAATGGCCGCTGCGTCGAAAACTTCCTCCTCGTTTGGTTCGCTGATCGGTCGGTACCACTGAAGCGGGTTTTTATCCTCTTCACTGGGCACGGCTTGCTTTCCGCACAGCCCGTCAAGTTGTTGACTTTCCAAGGATTGGACCATGTTGGTGATCCAACTGGAATGGGGCGGACGCGCATCTTGAACCGTCATCAAGACGAGGTCGCCTTTCGCCAACTGTGCGCCAAGGTTTCGGGTGTTGCCGTGCCCAAAATCTTCCGAAGCGATGGAGTGGACGGTGGTGCGGTCTTGGTCTTGCAAAAATGCGACCGTACCATCGGTGGAGCCCGAATCGATGACCAAAATATCATAAGCTCCGGCATAGTCCTGTTCCAAGAATTCGGCATAGGATGATCGAAACCAACCCATGGCATTGAATGTAGGGATGAGGATGGTGACGGATTTCATGGATTCGTATTCAACAGTTTCACAACACATTCAGCCCGATGACCCCAAGAGGATTTCTGGATGAATTCGAGTCGCCGTTTGTTCCATGCGGGATCTGACTTCAGCTTCTTGCATTCTTCCAACACAGATGAGAGGCCATCCCCATCAGGTATGATGGTCAACAAATCATTAAAATCATCCTTGAGATTGGCATGGTTCGTTTTTGCCAGTACCGGTAAACCTGCAGCCAGATACTCATAAATCTTCATGCTATTCACGTCCAAGGCTGGATGAGCATGATACAGGCTCAAGCCAACGTCAAGGGACTTGAGAAATTCAGGGACATCATCGAAATGGACGTCTTCCCGCCATTGGGTGTTGTCCGCTTCGTTCACGGCGTTAAGCCTCTCATGCTGCTTTTCGCTGAGCTTGTATGCCTTGCCGCCGAATGAAAATGTTTGGTTGGGGTAGCTTTTCACCAGTTCATGTAGGGTGTCATAGTCAATCCATTTGGAAAGCGTGCCCAAGTAGCCAATGGTGCTGTGCTTGTTCAAATTCTCGTCCTGCGTTTTGGCTTTGGGAAAACGATGAGAATCGACGCCGTTCATGACCAAAGCTGTGCGTGCCCCGGTGTGTTTTTCGAACCATCGATTCATGGAACGTGATGACGAAATCGTCAGGGTTGCAGAGCTGCTTGCCTGTTTCAACAGAACTTTCTGTCGATCGGTTTCATCAGGCGACAAATTAGGGTCATCTGCGATGTTGTGGTCGGCATCAAAGACCATCCTGCCGCGATTCCATCCCAAATCCCACAAGGTGTATCCTTTCGGCCAATAGCACCATGAGACAATGGATGCACCTGAATGCGTTGTCCAGTGTTTGATTTGCCGGCGGATAATGGTGCGATTGATCCAAGCATTCATTGCGCTGCTCTTCGGGAAGCTTTTTGGAATCCAATGCGTGATGGTGATGTCGATGTTGTCGGGAGAAGTTGATGCAGACCTTGTTCCCGTCAAAATATCCCGGAAGCATCTTGTTCGTTGAGCATATTGGATATTGGCGACTGCTACATCGGGAATTTCACCCAGTGCCCTTAGCAGGTTCGTGTTTCTGCGACGATATCCGATTTGAACCAATGCCTCAAAAGAAGCATCGGCTCCGAAATAAAGAATGATGGTTTTAATCCGTTTCATCTAATCACCTCCCGTATTTTCCCCTTGAACCATACTCCCGTTTTGACCACTGCTACAGGCAGCAAAGGGAAGAAAATCCCTCGATAAGTTCGCTTCAGTCGCCAACCATCCCGCAAGGCCATTCGAATGATCAGGGTGATTTCGGTCCAATCCCGCGCGTTGATGACCACGGAATAATGAAACCCCAACAGGTCGCCTCGAAGGTTCTTGCCCACTGGTGGCGCTGATTGTGCCAGCGGCCGTGTGTCCGGCGCAAGGGGTTCAATGATTTTACCGGTCTTCACCAATTCGTCCTGCTCGCCTTTTTGCCGAGCGAGGTAAAATTCCTTGGCCAATTCCCGGTAGAAGTGGTTTTTCCATCCGTGCACAGCGGTGGCGGAGCTGCCCGAGAGGCGATGGAGTGAGATGCAATCGCTGAGGACAGCGAGACGCGCATGCCCTAGAAATCTTAGCCACATGTCGATGTCTTCGCTGGTGATGAATTCCTCACGGTATTCTGGTGTTTTTTGAAGTAAGGCTTTCCGAAATAGCGTCGTTCCATGCGTGATTGGCGAATACGGACTGAAGTCTTCAAAAAATACTTCTCGAAACGGTTGGTCCTGGAACCAGGCCGTTTTCGGTTGCCGCTTGTCCCAAGCCACTTTGCCGCGCTCCGTCATGAATGCCACCTGGGTAGCGCACAAATCAAATTCGGGATGCTTATCCATGAATTGGATTTGACGTTCCAGTTTTTGTGGAAGAGAAATGTCATCGGCATCGTGCCTCCAGATGAATTCGCCTTTGGCCAATTTCAATCCTTCATTCAGTGTGGACGCCACGCCTGAATTCA
>CAJQKK010000043.1 GCA_905478895.1 uncultured Flavobacteriales bacterium
ACTTCCTGAGGAAGGGCCAATTCATTGATGACAATCAGTGAGATTGTTGAGGTTGAATCCACCGTGGTCGGGGGGAAGCTCACCTCATTTGCTTCCAATGCAAATTGCAGCTGACCCCATCCGATACCGGATGAAATCAGCATGCAAAAGCAAAATAATAACCTCATGATTTTCATGATGAATTGGAGTTGATTAGTGAGAAATCATCACAGGCATTGCCTCGTAATGTCCTTGCGCATCCCATGCGCTGAATGTGAACATTCCATTGGGAAGGGCAGCGACATCCAACACGAGTTGGATCCCTGTGGCCCAGCGTCCTTCCATGACGATTCGGCCTGCGGCATCCGTCATTTGGAATTGCGAAGGCTCGAAGTCCGCTGATGAAACTGAAAGCATTTGGTTTGCAGGGTTTGGATAAACCTGCACAGCCCCATTTTCAAAGGTGAGGTCGATGGCATGAAGCTTTCGATTGCCATCGAAACGAATGCACTCATTGCTCTTTCTCCCATTCCAAACGAAATGCAATTCTTTCTCTTGAGCGAGACCTTGAAGAGATCCTGTTTCTGCTCCGTACAAAGGAGTAGAACGAATCCAGCCGCCCTCCAATACATGGAGTTGTGAAACGACGATGTCTGCCTCATCAACGACATCAATCACCTCGCCAGCCAACCAATCGTGCGTGTGGCCATTGACAAAATCGTGCACGTTCGAAACCTCATCTTCTTGATCGATGATGAGTCCGTTGTCCAAATCAACTTTTACCCAGTAGCCAAAGCCATTTTCGAGGGTATTCAACGTATTCAAGAATGAGAGCCCGTTGGGGTCATACACCGATGAACCTTCATCGAAACCGGTCACATAGATCAACTCGTCGTTGGCTATCTCAGTAGCATAGTAATCCGCTACCAAGGCCTGACCTCCCGTGAATCCAACCAAGTTCCAGCCTGATGCCAACGGTGTCTTGTAATCGCTCGACAACAACGTCCCTGAAACCCGCAATTCATCTTCCTCGGAAACCTTCACCCAGTATCCTCGACCGCCTTCAAGCACAGTCAATGTGTTGAGGAAAGAGAGGCCGTTGGGATCGTAAATCATGGCACCGCCGTCAAAACCCGTAACGTATTGCAAGTTGCCCGTCGTGAGCTCACTGAACACATCTTCAGGGTTGGCATTTTGTGGATCGCGATCCAATGAAATCAAGTTCCATCCGGGATTCAATGGGATGATGTCCAGCATGGCCTCGATGCTCAAGACCGCTGTTGTCAAATCACTGAGGTTGCCGTTGGCATCCACGTGCTGCACATAGTACGTGTATTCCTGGCCTTCCTGCACAGTAGTGTCATATGTAACCGTATCTCCATACACTTCCGCTGAAAATCCGTGATCAGATGAAATCACCGTGTAGGAATAGTCTTCTTCCCCTGGCGAGAACCAAAGTACTTCAGCAAGTTCTGGTTCGATCAAGCCCGTTTCTACTTCAGGCGCATCCGGTGCGAGGTTGTCTACAGACTCGCCACACAACACATTCGACTGCCAATACAGCTGATCAATGGCCGTCTCCGCAATGACCGTGTAACAACTCATAAATTCTCCGAATTGATTCGTATTCCCGAGCGTCGGGGCTTGGAAGCCATAAGATTCAAATCCCTGAGCCGGCACTTCCCCTACGAGCTCCCAACTGCCTTGCGACAAATCTGAAATTGCCGAACCTCCAACATCCATGTGGCGCCATACCGTGTACTCAGTCACAGGGTCGATGGCTGTGTTGTTGTCCCAAAAACTGGAACTGAATGCCAACCCTAGGGTGTTTCCTTGGTCTTGTGGGATATCCGAAACTGCATTCAATGAAGAAGATCCGTCGCTGATGACATCACCTCCCCAATAGGCATTGTTTGGACCGCCATACATCCCCATGTCCGCTCTCACGCCTCCGAGTCCCATGGGCATGTGCGCATCGATTTCCCATGGTTTTCCGCCATCGACACCTGGACTAATGGCTTCCATATGTCCCCAATTGTCCTCGAAGTATGGCATGTCGCTGATGAACGAATCATCTAGATCCCAGGAGCTTCCCGTCAGACCTGATGAACCACCCATCACATTGGTGTGGGCTATGTTGATGAAATTGCTGCTGATGTACAATTGGTCCCAGCTCGAAGATGATCCATTGCCCCAGAGCGTAGATGATGATAGGATTTGACTCATCCCGTGGAAAGAACCATCCATGTATATTCCATTGCTTGTGTTATCAAGTACTGTTAGGTGTTCAAATTCAGCCTGACAAGAAGTGCGCAAGCCATAGCCATTGTTTCTGAAAAAGCCAGAATTCATGACATGCAATGAATCGCCTTGTACGAGACTCGTTGTCGATTCGAAGCTAAATCCCCAATTGTTATTGTCAGCGAATATGCTATGTTTCACCTCAGCACTATTGTAAGAACCATCAATCTGCACACCTCTTCCTGAATTCTCTCGTGCTCTTAGACCCGTCATTTCGAAGTCGCTGTACGTTGTGCTTGGAAAGTAGAAAGCATGAGAAGTATTGCTATCCGCAACGCATTCATTTAAGAAGATTTCGCTGTAATTCGAGCTCCTTAAATACAGGCCATGCGTGAAGCCATTGAATTCGCATGAATCAAACCGAAAGACGGAATAGTCGATGTCTTCAAAATCCAACCCCTGTTCATTGCTCCAATGCTCATCATTCAAAGTGATGTGACTGAAATCATACGCATTATCATCGCCTCTGAACCAAGCGCCTTCATCCTTTTCAGAATGGCCTTCGACTTCCCATTGGGAAACATCATATGATGAGTTGGTTTGGTTCCAGTTCGTGTAGTGCGTCCTTATCGAATCCGCCGACAGCTGCATGTTAGATCCTGTCAAAATGAAGTCTTTCGAGAACCGAACATGGTCCAGATGCAAATTGCTAACAAAGTCTTCTTCCTCCCCTAGCTCCATCATAAAATCATCCAAGTAAAAATAATGCCCGCGATAGAAATAATAGTTGAAACGAAACTGAATAGTTGAAGAAGAACTCATACTTGTCAAGTCAAATTGAAATGGGGTTTCAGGCTGATCACCCATGTGGTATTCTTCATAAATCGTTTCCCATGTTCCCCCATCTATACTCACTTCAAATCGCCAATATTCGCTTCCATTTCCGCCTCCATCGTAGTCATTAATCTCTCGCTGAAACGAAACAGAATTTAAACTACCCGAGTAATTACGGATGGGAGAATAAAAGTATATGTCCCTCCAACTGCTATTGCTACTCCAAAACTCACTTCGGACGCGATCGCCTTGGCGGCTCACAGACCCCCCTGATCCACCCGAGTTGTACCAACCGTCAACCCCGTCTGTCGCAACATTCCAATCAAATTCAAATGGAGCTCCCGTTGCCGTGGAAGCAATGTCTACGTACTCGACATCACAGTACTCAAAAGATATTGTTTCCGCATTTTCAACCTCCAAATCCAAATCCAAATCAACTAATGTTACCCGATTCCCAAATTGTCCAAGCAACTGCAGCGGACCGTTTGCAATGATATCGTATCCGTTTCCTTGTACTTCGACACCAGCCTCGATGGTCAATGAGCAGTTGCTGGGCACTGTGACATTATCAACGAGAATGTACGGGCTATTGACAACACCCCATGTACCACAGAGCTCTCCAGAGACTT
>CAJQKK010000044.1 GCA_905478895.1 uncultured Flavobacteriales bacterium
AAATCGTCATTGAAACGGGCACACTGATTTGGTTGGCGAGCATCTATGGCGATGAATTAAGTTTGAACACCTACGATACTGGTTTTTCAACCGACCTGCACAGCGTTGCAATTGACATCATGGACAACCACCCGGTCGAGTACAAGCGATAATTGTCAAGTCCACTTTACTTGTGGAGCCGGCGGATTTTGAACCCCTTTCTCAAAGCCCCAATCTGCTTGATTCTACAGGGACTGCCAAGCATCGTCCATGCGTTCATCCATGTTTGCAACTTCCTGTCAATGGAATGTCAAAAGATTTGTGTTGGCCATGTCCGAGCCAGTATCGAACTTTGCTTTAAGAAAGGATTTAGCAAGGCAACACTGGGCTCTTCCTTCACTCTCAACTGAGAAAAAAAAAGAAATATCGTTCAGTTCGATCCAAGCGACACACAGCCTGGTTCCTCATATTTCAGAAAAGAGAACTGAAGCATCGTGATGGTTGATCCCCCCTGGTGATATTTTGACGGTGTGCACGCTCAAGGAAACCCGACGGTCTAGAGTCCATTCAACCCCTATTTTGATCAGCCCTACCCCATAGCATTCCATTTTCAATACGGGGTAGCTGAATTCACTATTTCTAGGAGGTCTACGTGCGTACGCACCCCACGTACAGTGCGTATGTGGAGTTGAATGATAAGCACCCAACCTTTGCATCGGCGTTGGAGCCCAGGCCCAGAATGTGGGTGAGAATACTCATGGCTGCGAAAGTCCCTACGGGAGCTCGCTCGACTGGTAAACCCTGGCAACAAACTTGGTATTCGTATTTTTGATTACCATGAACAAAACCTCTCTTCTTGTGGGTAGCCTAGTTTGCTGCCTCTTATTCACTAATCAAGCAAGCGCCAGCACGCCTGACAGTACAGCAATTTCTAGGAAACCAACATGGAGTGTTCTTCTAGGCACGAATGCATCAATTGTGCTTCCCTCACATCCCTTTTATCAAGGGTTTGTCGAGGCGCCTCGCGGATTACTAGCAAACGGAATTGTTACACCCTACTCGCGAGTCAAAGCGGGTTTTTCCGCTGGTGTTGGATTTTCAGCCTCACTTAAAAAAAATTGGGCAGTAGAGTTAAACATGATTTGTCAGCAAAAAGGATTTTCTGATTGGCTTACAGATCCATTGGAAAAACGAAGCACAGTCCATCTCAACTATGTGTCAGCAAGGCAAATGCTGAAAAGACGTTTTACTGAAAAGTGGTCCTTTAGTGCTGGTATTGAGGAGAGTTTTCTCGTAGATCAAAGGCAAAATTTTAAAGACACAACAGAGACCACGATTTGGAACTGGGATGTGCTAAATGAATTTTTGAATGGACCAGGAAGCGCAATGAGTTTCGCACGTATTGACTTTTCAGTTCTCTGTGGAGTTGAGTTCAATCCCTCATCACTACCTGCAACCATTCAATTGGTCGCTGGCTTTGGATTAATCCCTATAGGGTGGGGCGAGTTAATCTTTACCGATGAGCAGGGTACTCCGCTCCGAATTCTCAAAGACAGGAATGCCTTCATAAACTTGTCAGTGAGCTACCCCTTTTCCCGCAAAACTTAACGCTTCACATGCGCCATGAACTCTGATCCGCAGATGAAGAGACCATCATTGGCGAAATGGTACAGGTTCAAGCTCTCGAATCGTAGGTTGCTGGATTCACTCCAAATCGGAGCTACCAGAACTTTCCACAAACTCCTGTAATGAAGAGAGGATTTGTTGAATCTCTCTGGCGTCCTTCTCATTTGGTTTTTCGATGAAGGCCTTCAATTTGATCATCAAGGAAGAAGATCAAGACAAGCAGTTGGCGTCAAAGTTGAAGCAGGAGCTGCCACAGATTTTCTTAATCGTGAGAGAAGCGATGAAGCGGCTAATGCTCAACAAGGACTTCACCTCCTCTCCTATGTGTGAAGCTGAGAAGCGAGCCTATGAGCGCGAGCTGAACAGCGTGAAGGACTGGATTGAGGACACTGGCCTGAAGTATGACGCTCGCGCTCGCTTTCACGTCCGAGCTATCTATGATGCATACGTCGATTGGTGCAGCAGCAATGCCTGTGCAGCTGTCTCAACCAGCGAGTTCAAGAGAGCCATGGAAGCTCAAGGATTCAGCAAGGAACGTATCAACAGTGGCGAGCATCGCAGCAAGTGGGGCTGGACGGCTCGCATGCCTCTGCCGAATGAGTGAAAAAAGTGAACAGGTTTTTGAATTAAAGAGAGAAAAAAAGAAAAGCTAGAACTATGTCGGAGAAGGCATTCACAATTTTCACCGAGGAATCGTTATATTGGTAATACCAAATCGAACCAAATGAAGCACTTGATGACGCTTTTGGCGCTCGTGGTCGCAGTGACCGCTGGAGCGCAAACAGGACTTGTGGAGTTTCCTTATAATCCTGATGCCAACAATGACGATGTCATTGGCACAAATGATTTGCTTGAGCTTTTAAGCCTGTTCGGAGGTGAATTTGCGGAAGAGAATCTGTACGTGAACGAAAGTGAGACATCCGCCATTTATCACATCGAAGGCTCGTGGTTATATGGAATGTGCGCAGTC